>CAJMQR010000055.1 GCA_905215665.1 uncultured bacterium
TGCCGGTATATACCGGGTCGGTCACCCGGCGGATGCTGCCGCCCTGCGCGTGCGGCTCCACACCGCAGAGGGTCATGTCATCGAGCTGCACGGTGGGAGCGCCGGTGAAGGTCGGCGCGTCGATATAGTAGTCTCCAAGCTGGGTCTCGCCTGTTGCGGGATAGATCACCACCCGCTTCAGACCGTCCATATCGCTTTCGGGCATCTCAAAGCGCCCCTTCAGTTCCGTCCACTCGGTTCCGATCTCGGCGCTCGTACTGTAATAGCGGCAGTCCGCCACATTGTCCGAGTACCAAAGCTCGATGTTGTAAGCCAGCTTCATCGTCCCCGAGGCGCTGCGCGCAAAGAGGGAAAGCGTCCAAGTGGTGTTGGTTCGCAGGCTTCCCAGCTTTTCCGCAGGAATCTCCCATGCCGCGCCGTTGTAGAAGGCCTCGCGGCCCTCGGAAAGCAGGGAGTCTCTGCCGGTATATACCGGGTCGGTCACCCGGCGGATGCTGCCGCCCTGCGCGTGCGGTTCCACACCGCAGAGGGTCATGTCATCGGGGACATAGCTGCCGGTGAGGGATGCGTCGTCGATATAATAGCTGCCCAGCTCCCCGGGGCCGGAAACGGGATAGATCACAACCCGATCCAGCGCGTCGGTGAGAACGCCGTCTTCCAGCGCCCATGTGCCGGTCAGCGCCGTCCATTCGCTGTCGGTCAGAACCGCCGACGCATTGAGGTACTTGTTCGGCGTGCCGTCGTTATACCAGAATTCCAGATTGTAGCCCAAGGTCATGCCGCCCAGCGCAGATCTGGCCTGCATGTGCAGCGTCCAAACGGTCTTTTCCTTCAGTTCCCCCAGAGAAGAGGTCGGAATGGTCCATGCGGCACCGTTGTAGAAGGCTTCGCGGCCCTCGGAAAGCAGGGAGTCTCTGCCGGTATACACCGGGTCGGTCACCCTGCGGATGCTGCCGCCCTGCGCGTAAGGCTCCACACCGCAGAGGGTCATGTCATCAGGGACATAACTGCCGGTGAGAGATACGTCATCGATATAATAGCTGCCCAGCTCTGTCTCGCCGCTGGCCGGATAAATCACAACCCGATCCAGCGCGTCGGTGAGAACGCCGTCTTCCAGCGTCCATGTGCCGGTCAGAGCCGTCCATTCGCTGTCCGTCAGAGCCGCCGATGCATTGAGGTACTTGTTCGGTGTGCCGTCGTTGTACCAGAATTCCAGATTGTAGCCCAAGGTCATGCCGCCCAGCGCAGATCTGGCCTGCATGTGCAGCGTCCAAACGGTCTTTTCCTTCAGTTCCCCCAGAGAAGAGGCCGGAATGATCCACGCCGCGCCGTTGTAGAAGGCTTCGCGGCCCTCGGAAAGCAGGGAGTCTCTGCCGGCATACACCGGGTCGGTCACCCGGCGGATGCTGCCGCCCTGCGCGTGCGGCTCTATACCGCAGAGGGTCATGTCATCGGGGACATAGCTGCCGGTGAGGGATACGTCGTCAATATAATAGCTGCCCAGCTCCCCGGGGCCGGAAACGGGATAGATCACAACCCGATCCAGCGCGTCGGTGAGAACGCCGTCTTCCAGCGCCCATGTGCCGGTCAGCGCCGTCCATTCGCTGTCGGTCAGAACCGCCGACGCATTGAGGTACTTGTTCGGCGTGCCGTCGTTATACCAGAATTCCAGATTGTAACCGAGGGTCATGTTCCCCGAAGCGGCGCGAACCTGCATGTGCAGCGTCCAGAAGTCCTTATCGGCCAGCGTCTCCAGAGAGGAAGCCGGAACGGACCATGCGGCGCCGTGATAGCTCTCCGTCCTTCCTTCGGCAAGAAGGGAGTCGTTCCCGACATACACGACGGAATATGCCCGGGAGATGCTGCCGCCCTGCGCATAGGGCTCCGCGCCGCAGATGCTCATGTCATCCTCCGGCAGTAGAGAAAGGCTGACGCTGTCGATATAGTAGTTCCCGGTGCCGCTGGATAAGGGATATACATCCGCGTAGCCGTTCTGACGGACGGCATCGATCTGCGCCTGTTCCAGTCTGGCGACACCGTACATCCGCGTCCAATGCTCCGCAGACAGCGTGACCTCGGCAAAAGTGAAGTAATTGCCGCCCGCATTGAGAAGATAGCTCAGGCGCTGACCGTCGGATTCCGCGTCCGCTCTCACATATGCGATGAAGCAATATACGCCGGGCTCGGTGACGGTATCCTTTGCGTTCCATTTTGCACCGTGCCAGACGTCGGTACGCCCCGTGACATACAGAGAGGTATCCCCCTCATAAACCGGCTCGTTTACCTGTGTAATGAGGCAGCCGCCCTGCGCCTCGTATGGCGCGGTTCCTATCATCATATCGTCGCCCGAATCCGCAAAAACGAACGTGGGGCAAAGCTGTACCAGCAGGGTCAGAACAAGCAGAAGCACTGTTCCCCGTCGTATGTATGCCGACTGATGCACATTTTTATCCATCTTGACCTTCCTCTTTTCTTAATCTGTTTTGTTGATTCTTCGTGGTACTTCCTCTGTTTTTTACGCCGCAGGAACGTGCAAACGTATCATACATTTTATATGTCATGCGGCGTTTATTCCTATATTTTTCCAGAAATATATCTGAAAACAGATTTATATGCACCTATATTACTATCTATTTTCCATAAAAGGCAATGCACTAACCGTATGAAAAGATGGACAAAACCGATATGTCATAATTTCCCAAGGGAAACGTGCAAAGCCGAGCATCGCCGTACATAAAAACTCCGCCGGCTTTTGGGTGGACAAGCACGGCGGAATGTGGTAGGATATTCATATTCTGTAAAGGGAGGCGGCGTATGCATCTCATCGTTTGTGTGGATCAGAACAACGGCATGTCCTTTAACCGCCGGCGGCAGAGCCGCGACCGGACGGTGCCGGAGGATGTGATGAAAATGGCGCAGGGCGCGACGGTACGGATGGAGGAGGTCTCCGCTTCTCTCTTTTCAGCCTATGGCGGAATCATGGTGAGCAGCGATTTTCTGGAGGCGGCGCAGGCCGGCGACTATTGTTTTGCCGAGCGCCTTCCCCTGCCGGAGGCTCCGGAGACACTGATTCTCTACCGCTGGAACCGCGTCTATCCCGCGGACGTCTTTCTCCCCTACGACCTGCGGGAATGGACGCTGCGCGCCTGCTCGGAGTTTCCGGGTTATTCCCACGAATGTATCACAAAGGAGGTCTATACCAGATGAAGCGATTGCTCGCGGCGCTCCTCGCCTGTCTGCTGCTTCTGTCCGGCTGCACTTTGGAGGTACGGCCTGCGACAACCTCTTCCGCGCCGCTGAGCGAAACTTCCGGCTTCTCCCTTGCAGAGGTTCCGGAATACGGCGGCCAGCCCTATACGGCCGTAAACGGCAACGAGCCTTACTTCACCCAGACGGATTACACCACCGCCGCCTTTGAACGCTACAGCGATCTGGATGCGCTGGGGCGCTGCGGCGTGGCCTATGCCTGCGTGGGACAGGAGCTGATGCCCACGGAGAAGCGCGGCAGCATCGGGCAGGTGCGGCCCTCTGGCTGGCAGACGGCAAAATACGACAATGTGGACGGAAAATATCTCTATAACCGCTGCCATCTCATCGGTTACCAGCTCACCGGCGAAAACGCCAACGAACACAACCTCATCACCGGCACGCGCTACCTGAACGTACAGGGGATGCTCCCCTTTGAAAACCTGGTGGCCGACTATGTAAAGGAAACGGCAAATCACGTCCTCTATCGTGTCACCCCGGTCTTTGAAGGCAGCGAGCTGGTCGCCCGCGGCGTTTTGATGGAGGGGCTGTCCATGGAGGACGACGAGGTTCGCTTCTGCGTCTATGTCTACAACTGCCAGCCGGGCATAGAGATCGACTATGCCACCGGGGAAAGCCGCCTGGCCGGGACCGCCACGGTTTCCGGGGAGGAAATGCACTATGTGCTGAACCTCAGTTCCCGGAAGTTCCACCTTCCGGACTGCGCCTCCGTGGATACCATCCGGGAGGAAAACCGGCAGGACTACACCGGAACGCGCGAGGATCTGATCGCGCAGGGCTATACGCCCTGCGGAAGCTGCAAGCCCTGACTGCAGACAAGCCGGAGGGCGGCGCGTTGGCGCCGCCCTCCGGCTTGCTCCGGGGCTGCTTTTTTTGCAGCCGTTACGATTCTCCGAGCCGTTCCAGCCGGAAAATGAATCCGTTTCCCGTGGAAAACCACAGCGGCTCGCCGCGGAAGAAATAGAGGGTGAAATCGGGGATGCGCTCGGGCGCTTCCGTCCCCTGTGCGGTCTCTGCCTTCTCCTTCGACGTTTTTACCATCGTGCCCTCCCGCGTGCCGTCGTAGGCGGTGCAGACAACCATGTCCTTCGCGCGGTCGTACTGCGGAACCACCTCCTGCACGATGTCGGGATACATCGCCCAGCCGTCATCCCGGCTCCAGGAGCGCAGCGGCGGATCGGTATCCAGACTCTCCACCAGCGCCTCGCGGGAAATCGTGCCCGCCTCCACCGTGCCGCGGTAGTTCCAGTCATCACCGGCGACGGTCAGCTCGCTGCCGGAGAGGGTGATCTCCCTGATGCCTATCGCCTCACCGTCAGGGGGACTATAGGACATCACTACCGACATGGCCACCAGCTCCCCCGCGCGGTAGGTTCCGTCAAATGTTTCGCTTTGCAGGGGATTGGCGGCACAGCCGAGGATGGCCGCGGCGCAAAGGAGCGCCGCAACGACTGCAGCGCAGCGACGGGGCTTTTTCCATGCCAGCGCGTTTTTGATGCGTCCCTTTACGCCCGTCTCCCCGAAGGCCAGCGGAGCCGGCGAGGGAAAGCGTCGGTTGGAGGCGATGGACAAAAGGCACAGGCTGTACGCCCTCGCGCTGCCGCTTTCCAGCACCTTCTCATCACAGCTCATCTCCATGTCGCGGCTCATGCAGGAAAAGGCCAGCCAGACAAGAGGGTTGAACCAGTGCAAGGCCAGCAGGCAATAGGCAAACAGCCGGACAAACGGATCGCGGCGCTTGAGATGAAATCGCTCATGGACGAGAACAAAGCGTCTGTTTTCCTCGTCTAAGCCGTAGGGCAGATAGATTCTCGGGCGGAACACACCGAGTATGAAGGGGGAACGCACATTTTCGGATTGAAAGACATTGCCCTCCAGCCGGGTCGCCGTCCGCAGGCGGCGGCGAAGCCTGAAATAGCCGGCCGCGCCGTACAGCAGCATCACCGCCGCGCCCGCGCACCAGAGAAGCGTTCCCGCAAGGATCCAGAGCTGCATGGGATTGACGCTGGCTGCGGGCGTGGCCGCGGGCAGGGAATCCTCCAGCGCGGCGTTGATCACGGGAACGCCCGTGTGTACCTGCGGCTGCGCCATCGTGCCGAGAGTCTCCGGGACGAAGCCCAGCGCACCGCGCTTCTGCGTCAGGTCGAGCAGGCCGAACAGGCTGAAAACCGACGGGAAGGAGACCGGGCAGCACAGCCGGAATGCCGCCGCGCTCCACAGCACATAGGAATACTTTTTCGGCGCTTTTTTCAAAAGCAGGCGCAGAAGCAGAATTGCCAGAATCACATAGGAGGCGGCAAAGCTCATATTGAGAACGTTCAGAAAAAGCTTTTCCATTTCACACCTCCCTGTGGGCGTCGATCAGGCGCTTGAGCTCCTCCGCCTCAGCCTCCGAGATCGTTTTTCCGCCGAGAAAGGCCGCCAAAAAGCAGGGCAGTGACCCGTCAAAAGCACGGGCGACAAAACGATCACTCTCGAAAGACTGCACTGCCTCCTTCGGCACAAGCGCGCGGACAACGGAGTTCTGATTCTCCGCAAAACCCCGGCCGCAGAGCTTTTTCAGCGTCGTATAGGTGGTGGATTTCTTCCAGCCCAGTCTCTGCCCGCACAGCTCCACCAGCGCGTGCGAGGTCAGAGGCTCCTGTTCCCAGACGATGCACATAAAGCGGTAATCGCTTTCGCACAGACGCAGTTGTTCCATCCTCTTTCCTCCCTTGCTTAATTTTGGTCTATATTTACCGACCGGTTTCAGTCTATCATTACCGACCAGTTTTGTCAAGGCTTTCCGAATTATTTTTTCTCCCGCCCCACATGGCGTGTAAGGTATAGCCACGCGCCGGTTTTTACCTCGTAGAAGAAGCGGGTAGACTTTCTCGGAGAAATGTGTTATAATATAGCGGAATGCAAAAACACGCAGTTCAGAGGCGGTGGCAATCATGCGATTCATTCATAACATACGCTATTCTCTTCATAAATACGGTTTTCTGATGCAGCAGCTCGTCAGCCGCGACTTCAAGGTCAAATACAAGCGCAGTTTCCTCGGCATTGCGTGGAGCCTGCTCTATCCTGTGCTGACGATGGCAGTCATGGCGATCATTTTCTCCAACTTCTTCAAGTTCTCCACGCCGGGCGTCAGCTATCTGGCCTACCTCATGATCGGCCTGACCTATTTCAACTACTTCAGCGAAGCGTCCAATCTCGCCATGAGCAGCGTGGTGGCAAATTTCAGTCTGATTAACAAGGTCTACATTCCGAAATATATTTTTCCCTTTACCAAATGCCTGTTTGTCGGCATCAACTTTCTGCTGACGCTGATCCCGCTCTATGCCGTCGTCCTCTTCACCGGAACGGGGCTGAACTGGTATCATTTCCTGCTGCCGTATTCCTTCCTGTGTCTCTTCCTTTTTACGGTCGGCATGGGTCTGCTGCTGTCCACCATTGCCGTTTTTATGCGGGATATGTTCTATATCTACGGCATCGTCCTCACCCTGTGGACTTACCTGACGCCCATCATGTATGACATCAAGGCGCTGGACATCAAGTTCGCGGCGATTCTCAAATGCAATCCCCTGTATCAGTTCATCAACTTTGCCAGAACGATCATCCTCTACCATCAGTGTCCCACGCCTTTCCAGTTCCTCGCGTGTCTCGCCTCGGCGCTTGTGTTTCTCCTGCTGGGCGTCGTCGTCTTCCGCAAAAATCAGGACAAATTCATCTATTACATCTGAGGAGCCGGCGCTATGGATAACAGCATCATCAAGATTGAACACGTTTCGATGAAATTCAATCTGGGCATCGACAAGGGCTTTTCCTTCAAGCAGTTTTTTGTCGATCTGCTCTCCGGCAAGCGCCGGAAGAAGAAAAAACAGAATAACGATTTCTGGGCATTGACGGATGTGAGCTTCGAGGTACAGCGCGGCGAGGTCGTGGGCTTGATCGGCAGCAACGGCGCGGGCAAATCCACAATGCTCAAGATCGTCGCCGGCGTTCTCAAGCCGACAAAGGGCAGCATGTCCGCCTACGGAAATATCTGTCCGATGATCGAGCTGGGCGCGGGCTTCGACATGGAGCTGACCGCGCGGGAGAACATCTTCCTCAACGGCGCGGTCATGGGCTATTCCAAAGCCTTTATCGAGAGCAAATTCGACGAAATCGTTGCGTTCTCCGAATTGCAGGATTTTCTGGACGTGCCGGTACGCAACTTCTCCTCCGGTATGATCGCCCGCCTTGCTTTCTCCGTGGCGACGGTCGTCGATCCCGAAATTCTGATTGTGGATGAGATTCTCTCCGTGGGCGATATTGCGTTTCAGGCCAAAAGCGAGGCGAAAATGCTCAGCATGATTCAGGGCGGCACGACGGTTCTGTACGTCTCCCATTCTCTGGAGTCGATCAAGAAGCTCTGCGACCGCGTCGTCTGGCTGGACCATGGGAAGGTCGTGGAAATCGG
>CAJMQR010000056.1 GCA_905215665.1 uncultured bacterium
GCGGATGGCATTGATCACCTGCTGGGAACGTCCGCGGCTGCCGTATGGGCCGAAGTACTTCGCGCCGTCGTCCTTGACGCGGGATGCCAGCGTGATCACCGGATACGCCTCACGCAGATCGACGCGCAGATAGGGATAGCCCTTGTCATCCTTGAGCAGGATGTTGTACTTCGGCATATAGTGCTTGATGAGCGAGCACTCCAGCACCAATGCCTCGAACTCCGTGGCCGCCGCAATCGTCTCAAAGTGGTCAACCTGAGAGACCATGCGCCGTGTCTTTGGCGTATGGGAGGCGGTATCCTGAAAATACTGGCTCACCCTGTTCTTCAGTTTTTTCGCCTTGCCGACATAAATCACCGTATCGTCTGCGTCCTTCATGAGATAGACGCCCGGCTCGTACGGCAGCGACAGTGCGGCCTGCTTCAATTCTTCCTTTGTCATATACGGTCCCCACGACAGATGAAAAAGCCGCCCCAGACGCCCGCTGCCGCGGCGTTTGGGGCGGTCCCTTCTTTCTTCAGAAAATATCTTTTACGAGCATTGCCGAAAGCGACTTGACCGCAGCCTCTTCATCAGAGCCGTCCGCAATCAGCGTGATCTCCGTACCTGTGGTGATCCCCATGGAAAGTACACCGAGGAGACTCTTGGCATTGATCTTGCGGTCATCAGCCTCGATCCAGATGCTGGAACGGAATTCATTTGCCTTTTGGATGAAATAGGTTGCCTGCTTGTTGTGAAGTCCGGATTCACATCTTACGACCGTTTTTTCTGTGTACATGCGCGTCACTCCTTCATAGTTACAATCCGCAGATTGTATGTCTATTCTAAACTATATCAAATCCTGAAAATTTGTCAACCACATTTAATAATTTTTATGCAAGTTCCGCGATCGTCACGCCGTCCTCGCCCTCGCCGTAGACCCCCAGGCGGTAGCGCTTGACCGCGCGGTTGTGCTTGAGTTCGTCCTGCACGGCCTTACGCAGCACCCCCGTGCCCTTGCCGTGGATGATGCGCACGGAGGAAAGGTTTGCAAGCATGGCGCTGTCCAGGAAGGACGAAAGCGCCGCCACGGCCTCGTCCGCGCTCATACCGCGCAGATCCAGTTCCGTCGCCGCCGGCGTATTTCGGAACTCCCGGCGGGTGCGCTCGATGATCATTTTCGCCTGCTGCTTGGTCTCTTCAATCAGGTACACCTCGTCCGGCCGGGCGGTCACCTTCATGATGCCCGCCTGAAGCTCATAGGAGCCGTCTTTCTGGATGGCGAGAACCTGCGCCTTTGTTCCGAAGCGCAGAAGCTCCACGGTATCGCCCACCTTGATTCCGCGCGTTGGCGCCGGTCGCGCCTGCGGTGCCTGCCGGTCTGCCAGCGCATCTTCGGCCTCGTTGAGCCTGCGGCGCAGCTCCGCCTGCTTTGCATTGCTGCCCTGCACGTCCGCGCCGTCGCGCATCTGCTTTCGAAGCTGCTTAAGCTCCTCTGCCACTTCGCTCGAAGTCCGCCGCGCCTCGTCGATGATCCGCTGCGCCTCGGCCCGCGCACTGCGCACGGCCTTCTCGCGTTCCCGTTTGATCTCGTCATAGTACGCCTCGGACTTCTGCTTCATCTGCTCGGTCTCCAGACGCAGGCGCTCGGCTTCCAGCTTGGCGGCCTCCATCTGCTGGCGCTGCTGCTCCAACTGATTCAGAACGTCCTCAAAATTGCGGTCGTTCTCATTGACAAAGCTTTTGGCTTTTTCAATGATGGAATCGGAGAGCCCAAGCCGCTTGGAAATGGCAAAGGCGTTGGATTTTCCGGGAATCCCGATCAGCAGACGGTAGGTCGGGCGGAGGGTTTCCACGTCAAATTCGCAGGAAGCGTTCATCACACCCTCGGTGCGCATGGCGTAGAGCTTCAGTTCCGCATAGTGCGTCGTTGCGGCGACGCGGCTGCCGCAGCTCCGGCAAAACTCGATCAGCGCAGTCGCAAGCGCCGCTCCCTCCGCCGGGTCGGTGCCCGCGCCCAGCTCATCAAAGAGCACCAGCGTCGAAGCGTCGCACTCCCCTACGATCTGGACAATGTTTTTCATATGCGCGGAAAAGGTGGAAAGCGACTGCTCAATGGACTGCTCGTCTCCGATGTCCGCCAGCACGCGATCAAAGACGGAAACGGCGCTGCCATGATCGGCCGGGATGTGCAGGCCGCACTCCGCCATCAGGGTCAGCAGGCCAAGCGTTTTCAGCGTCACGGTCTTGCCGCCGGTGTTCGGGCCGGTGATGATGAGCGTATCAAAATCGCGCCCCAGCCGCACACTGATGGGGACGACGGTCCTGGAATCAATCAGCGGGTGCCGCGCGCGGACCAGTTCCATGGACGCGTCCTCGCGGATCTCCGGCGCCATGCCGCCGGTGCGCAGGGAATACTTTCCCTTGGCGAAGATCACATCCAGAGTAATCAGCATTTCATAGCTGTGGCAGATACTCTCCCGGAAGGAGGCCGCCTCGGCCGACAGCTCCGCAAGAATCCGCTCAATCTCCTTCTTTTCGCGGATCAGCAGTTCACGCAGGGCGTTGTTGGCGTTGACTGCGGACATCGGCTCAATGAAAAATGTGCTTCCCGTGGAGGACACGTCGTGGATCAGGCCGGGAATCTCGGATTTATACTCGCTCTTGACAGGAACGACATAGCGATCCCCGCGAAGCGTGATGATCGGATCGCGCAGGTATTTTGCATAGGAGGGCGAAGAGATAATCTTTTGCAGGGATTCCTTGACCTTTGCGCTCTGGATGCGCATATGGCGGCGGATGTCTGCAAGCTCGCTGCTGGCCGCGTCCGCGATTTCCTCCTCGGAGAGAATGGAATTGGTGATTTTTTCTTCCAGATACCGGTTGGGCGAAAGCTCCTGAAAATACACGTCCAGCACGCTCTGGTTGCTGTCGCTGTTGTAATACGCCTTGACGTTGCGGATGCAGCGAAGAACGCCCGCAATGCGCAGCAGCTCGGCCGGCGTCAGGCAGCCGCCGCGGTCGGCGCGCTCCAGAGAGGAGCCGACCTCTTTCACATCCTGAAAGCCCGGCGCGCCCTTGAGCGTGATCATTTCGCAGGCCGCGGAGGTCTGATCCAGAAGAGCACGGATGTCCTGTGCGTCCGAAAGCGGCCGGAGGGCGCGGCAGCGCTCCTTCGCCTCCTCGCTGGTGGCGCAGTCCGCCAGGCGCTCAAGGACAAGGTTCAGCTCCAGCTTTATCATTGATTTTTCATACAGTTGTGTCATTTGTGAAACTCCGTTTTCAAGAAAAGAGACTTATAAAAGTCCAGTGTGTAAAAGCCCCGCTCCAGCTTGGTACACAGGTAGCTTTCCGTAATGCCGCTCAGTTCCTCGCAGGAGCGCTCCGTCAGGCGGAAGGAAAAAAGTCTGCGAACCGGTGCGGAGACAATGTAGCGCATCGCGGCGAGCGTTCCCGCCGAGAGCGGCATGCGGATTCCACCGTCTCCGCCGCTGCAGGAAGCGCACTGAAGCACGCCCTGCGTGATGTTAAAACGGTCGGCATCCTCGCGGCCGCAGACCGCGCAGCCGGAGAGATCCGGCAGATAACCCGCAAGGCACATGACCTTCAGTTCAAACACCGCCTTGACAAGCGTCTGTGGGCGGGATTCCTTTCCGAGAACATAAAGGGAATTGAGCAGCAGAGAAAGCAGCTCCGGGTCCGGCGCGTCCTCCTGTGAAACGGCCTCCGCCACCTGCGCAAAATAAGAAGCAAGCGACAGCAGCTCAACATCCTCGCGCAGGCGTGGAAACATCTCCTTTGGCACGGCCTCGGTCACGGTGTAGCGGCCCCTGTAATCCAGAAGCGTGAACTCGGAAAAGGTCAGAAGCTGGCAACCGGCGCGCAGCTTGCTCGTCCGGCTCTTGACACCCCGCGCCCGGGCGGTCACCTGTCCGTTTTCCCGGGTAAGGATCGTCAGCAGCCTGTCGTTGTCTTTATATTCGGTTTCGCGCAGAACAATCCCGTCGGTTTTGAGATACATGTCGGCTCCTATGTACGATCCGCAGTCATGTGCGGCAAATCCGCTCCCGCGTTTTTTGCATTGGTCCGGGCCGCTTGCGCGGCCGGATCTCATTGCGTCTTCTGTTTTCTGTAAAGCAGGTACGCCTCCGGCGCACCGGTCTCCAGAAACAGGGTCCAGAAAAATGCAGCGTCCATCGGGTCGACCTCCTATGTCCATAGGATTCGCCCGAAAGGGGTTCGCTATTAAGGAAAATCATTCATATCCGAAATTACGGATGAGGTGCTGGCTGTCGCGCCAGTTTTCCTTGACCTTTACCCATGTTTGCAGATAGACCTTTGTTCCCATAAAGCGCTCGCAGTCCTCGCGCGCGGCGGTGCTGATTTTTTTGAGCATCGCACCGTTTTTGCCGATGATGATGCCCTTATGACTTGCCTTTTCGCAATAAATGGTCGCGTCCACATCCACAATGCCGCTGTCACGCTCGGAGAATTTCGTAATCTCCACCGCAGTTCCATGCGGGATCTCGCGTTCCAGATTCCACAGGAGTTTTTCCCGGATAATCTCCGCAATCACCTGCCGCTCCGGCTGGTCGGATACGGTATCCTCCGGGAAAAGGAAGGGGCCCTGCGCGGCATATTTTCCGCATTCGCTGAGCAGTTCGTCGATTCCCTCCCTGAATTTCGCGGACACGGGAAGAATAGCGTCAAAATTGAATTTCTGCGAATAAGCCGCCATCACCGCAAGCAGGCTTTCCTTCTCCACGGTATCGATCTTGTTGATGACAAGCACCGCCGGCGCGCCGGAGGCGGCGATCTCTGCGATCAGAGCTTCTTCCTGCGGGCCGACGTTCGCGACGGGCTCGACCAGCAGCAGAACCATATCGACGTCCGCAACGGATTCATGGACGACGTTGACCATGTAATCCCCGAGGCGGGTGCGCGGCTTGTGGAAGCCCGGCGTGTCAAGAAAGACGAGCTGCGTATCCCCTCTTGTCACAATGCCGCAGATGCGGTTGCGCGTGGTCTGCGGCTTGTTGGAAACAATGGCGATTTTTTCGCCCACAAGACGGTTGATCAGCGTGGATTTTCCCACGTTCGGCCGCCCGGCAATGGTAATCATGGCGGTTTTTGTTTTCATTGTGAATCTCCTAAGTAAAATTCAAATGGAAGGATATCCTTTGCGCCGGCTGCAGATCCTATGCGCAACGCCGTGCGTTATTTTGCTCAAACGGCTGCGCATCTCCGGCGATAATGGGAGCAGCAGGCGTTCTCCTGTCACCGCTGCAGGCCCAGCTCCGCCGCAATCAGCTCCTCGCGCGTGCGCATCCGGCGCTTCTGCTCGCCCTCGTCCATATGGTCGTAGCCCAACAGATGCAATACGGAATGGATGGTCAGATAACCGGTCTCCCGTTTCAGCGAGTTGCCGAAGCGCTTTGCCTGATCTCTGGCGCGCTCCAGAGAGATGGCCATGTCCCCCAGCGGCAGCAGACCCGTCTGAGGGTCAATTTCCTCGCTGACGTCCGCCGGGAAGGCGCCCGGCGCAAACTGGAACATCGGGAAGGAAAGCACGTCCGTTGCGCTGTCAATATTCCGCGTCGTGCGGTTGATGGCGCGGATGCCCTCGTCGTCCGTCACCAGCACATTGATCTCGCAGGGGACGTTCACCCCCTCCGCCGCCAGCGCCGCCGCGATGCAGCGGTGCAGATGCAGGGTCAGGGCAGGATTCCTGTCCCGCCGGTTGGCATAGCGCACAAGAATCTGGTGCTTCATTTGTCATACTTCCTTCTGTACACTTTTTTCTGGGAGGGAAGCTGCTTCTTCTCTCCGCTCTCGTAAGCCGCGATGATCTGCTGCACCAGCGCGTGGCGCACCACATCGCTGGCGGTCAGGCGGCAGATGGCAATGTCCGGAATGTTCTCCAGAATCCGCACCGCATCCTTCAGGCCGCTGACTTTGTCCGAAGGGAGGTCGATCTGCGTCACGTCGCCCGTAATCACGATTTTGGAGCCGAAGCCGAGGCGGGTCAGGAACATTTTCATCTGTTCCTTTGTGGTGTTCTGCGCCTCGTCGAGAATGATAAAGCTGTCGTCCAGCGTGCGGCCGCGCATATAGGCCAGGGGCGCAACCTCAATGTTGCCCCGCTCCAGATATTTTTGATAGGTCTCCGCGCCCAGCATGTCGTAAAGCGCGTCGTAAAGGGGCCGCAGGTATGGGTCAACCTTGTTTTGCAGGTCGCCGGGCAGGAAGCCGAGACGTTCTCCCGCCTCGACCGCAGGGCGTGTCAGGATGATGCGGTTGACCGTCTTTTCCCGGAAGGCCGCGACCGCGGCGGCGACAGCCAGATAGGTCTTGCCCGTACCGGCCGGCCCGACGCCTATCGTGATGGTGTTTTTCCGGATTGCTTTCATATAGCGCTGCTGTCCCAGTGTTTTCGCCTTGACCGGACGCCCCTTTGCCGTGATGCAGACCACATCCTTGGCCATCTCGGAGATCTTGTCGTCATTGCCGCTGGAGACGAGATCAATCAGATAGCGCACCTTCTGTTCGTCTATGACCTCACCCTTCGCCGCCAGCGTCAGCAGCCCCTCGATGGCACGCGCTCCCCTGTCCACCGCTTCTTCGTCGCCGGAAATTTTCAGTTCTGTTCCGCGGTTGGTGATCCTGACACCGTAGGTCTGCTCGATCCGCTTGATATTTTCGTCGAAGGAGCCGAACACGTTGATGATCTGTTCGATTCTCTCGGCGTTGATGCTTCGCTCACTCATAGTGTTCTCCTTTGTATAGTTCCTCCACAGGGACGAGCCGTGCAATCATCTCACGGCAGGCGCTCTCCACATGCAGGGCATACATGCCGTTCGTCCGCAGGAGGGATGAATTCGTCTGCTGAATCTCCCCCGCAGTCATGGACTCCTTCGTCATTCGCCGCCACGCCTCCAGCAGGAGCTTTTCCGCGGAGGCGGAATCCGTTTCACGCTCTGTCAGCTCATATTCCCGGTAGATCGCCGTCTCCAGACGGATCGGAAATGTATACCCGCCCGGAAGCGACAATATCTTCTCGTTTATCATTTTATCACAATTCCCTATGGGAATTCCACTGTTTCCCGATAAATTTATTCTTTTTCTTCCGACGGTCAGCGTTCTCTGTGTCCAAACGCGCCCCGTATAGCGTTTCACAAACTCCGTTTCCGGCGTCACGACCGTTCCGGTGTGCCAGGTGCGGGCATAAATTTCCGCGTTTGCGCAGACCGCGCGCACCTTCAGACCGTAATCCTCATAGCCCGACACCAGTAGCTGTCCCTTACTGACCGTCTGTCCAACAGCGCACAGCTTCATTCCCTCCAGAACCGACACCTCCGTCAGCACGCCCTCGCGCGCGGCAACAACATTCGCCACGCGGTACTGCGGGCGTTCCGGCTTTGGCGTGCTGCGCTCCGTGACAAGTATGTGCAGGCAGCCGCCGCTGCGGTTTGCCGCCAGCCAGGAGAGCTTCGGCAGAAGATTCAGCATTTGGTGCTTGGTGAGCTGGGAGTCAATGTCCGGCCCCCAGGCGCCCGGCCGGATGCCCAGCTCCTCCAGCGCGCGCAGAATCTCCTCCTCGTGCAG
>CAJMQR010000057.1 GCA_905215665.1 uncultured bacterium
GACGGGGTGATGACTTACCGCTATGACAACCTCATCTATGATCGCTCCGGCTCGCTGCTCACCGTTGTCAAATCCGTGCTTCTCAATCCCATGAAGGCGATCTATGAATGTGTGGACGCTGAGAAGCTGGGGTTTATCGCCATGACCATGCTGCCCCTGCTGGGAATGCCGCTGCTGACCAGACGGTATGAGCGTTATATTCTGCTGATTCCATATCTTCTTGTGAATCTGATGTCCGACTATCCGTATCAGCATGATATCTTCTTTCAGTATACCTTCGGCTCCACCGCCTGCCTGTTTTATTTGACCGCCGTGAATCTTACCGATTGGAAGCCGGAGTGCCGCCGTGTCCTTGCGTTGGTTCTCGCGGTGGCCGTCAGCGCGGCCTGCTTCGGCGCTGCGGTTGTTCCAAAGGCGATGCGCTACCCGGCCCAATGTGTTTGCGATTCTGACCACTATCAGCAGCTCCGCGACGCGCTCGACAGGATTCCGGAGGAAGCCTCCGTGACTGCCGCTACCTTTTACGCCGCTTACCTGTCTCAGAGAGAAATGCTGTACGACGTAAAGTATTCCTCAAAAGAGCATATGCTGCAGACCCAGTATGTCGTTCTTGACCTTACGGCGGAGGGTGACTTTGAGAAATACGCTGGCGCAGGCAGGGGAAATGGGTTTGAGAATCTTGTAATGCTGCTGGAGACGAATGGCTATGCATGCTTCGACACGGTGGAGGACCTGCTGGTGATCTACCGCAAAGAGCCGGCTGCATCCTGAAGCCCCTTCAGAATCTGGGATTGTTTTAAAAGGGTCATTTTTCCGAACAGGCAAAGAAATCAGCTATGTCTCGCATGGCTGATTTTTTTGCCTCTTTTGCTTTTCCTATCGGCTTGCGTTCTCCTTTTTATGAAGCTCATTTTTAGAGGGGAGCATAACGGAGTGGGAGAAGGAGAGGAGAATAAGAAAGGAATTAAAACATACGTTCAAATATTCGATTTTCGGAAGAGATTTCCAGAAATATTTCAAAAAAACACGGCCAAAAGTGTGAAATAAAGGTTGCAATTTTCGTGAAATGATTGTATACTGATAGCACAGTGGAGCAAAATGGAAGAAAAATGAGCAAAATGGAGCGAGGTGAGGGAAAATGTATGGCAAATACAAGCATACGCTCGATGCGAAGGGACGGCTGTTCGTTCCCTCGAAGCTCCGTGATGAGCTGGGTGCGGCATTTTATGTCGCGAAGGCGCCGGATGCCTGCCTGACGGTCTATACCGAGCAGGAATGGCAGCGCGTTCTCGACCACTGCAACGCGCTTCCGTCCTCCAAGGCGCGCGCCATGCGGTTTTTCTTTGCAAATGTCGTCAAATGCGAGCCGGATAAGCAGGGAAGATTCCTTCTGCCGGAGTCCATGCGGGAATACGCGGGGATCAAGCAGGACGTGATCTTCCTCGGACAGGCCGGACGCGCCGAAATCTGGGCAGCGGAACGCTATGAGGCTGAAGAGGCAAAGTACCTCACGCCGGAGGCCATTGCCGCCGTAATGGAGGAACTGGGCTTCTGATGGAATTCAACCACAAACCGGTACTGCTGGACGAGTGCATTGAGGCGTTGGCCATCCGGCCGGACGGCATCTATCTCGACGGCACGCTGGGGGGCGCCGGACATTCCCTTGAGATCGTGAAACGCCTGCGCAGCGGGCGGCTGATCGGCGTGGACAGAGATCAAACCGCTCTGAACGCGGCGGGAAAGCGTCTGGCAGAGTATCTTCCGCAGGTGACGCTGGTTCATTCCAATTTTGCGGAGCTGGACCGGATTCTGGACGGGCTTGGAATCGATGCCGTGGACGGGATGCTCTTCGACCTCGGCGTATCTTCCCCGCAGCTGGACGACGCGCTGCGCGGCTTTTCCTATATGGCCGATGCGCCTCTGGATATGCGTATGGACAGGGATGAGCCGCTGACCGCCGGAGAGGTGGTCAACCTGTGGCCACAGGAGGAGCTGCGGCGCATCCTGTATGAATACGGCGAGGAGAGATATGCGCCGCAGATTGCGGCGGCAATCGTCCGCAGCCGTGAGAAAAAACCGATTGCGACCACACTGGAGCTGGTCGATGTCATCCGCGGAGCGATGCCGCCGCAGGCGCTGCGGGAGAAGCAGCACCCGGCAAAGCGCAGCTTTCAGGCAATCCGCATCGCGGTCAACGATGAGCTTGGATCGGTCAGCAGAATGATGAAAACAGCCATTCGCCGCTTAAAGCCGCAGGGCCGTCTGGCGGTGATTACCTTTCACTCTCTGGAAGACCGTATCGTGAAAAATGAGATGCAGCAGGCGGCGCGCGGCTGTACCTGCCCGCCGGAGTTTCCTGTCTGTGTCTGCGGGAAAAAACCGCAGATTCGGCTTGTGACCCGCAAGCCGGTTGTCTCCGGCACGGAAGAGCTGGAGCAGAATCCGCGTGCAAGGAGCGCAAAACTGCGCGTCGCGGAAAAGATTTGATGAAAGGAGCGTCTGTCTATGGCACGGCGCGAGGAATACCGCACCAACGGCTCGGCAGCCTATGATATCTACGCCGGAGGCGCGATGAGGAATACTGCTCTGCCAAAAGAGCGTCCGGAACGTCTGCCTGACGCGCCTGCGCGGCGGCAGCCTGTCCGCAAGACCAGAGCGAAACCGGCGTTTTCGCCCTTCGCCCTTCTGGGCGGCGCGATGGTCTGCGTGATGCTGTTTCTGGTCGTCTTCAGCTATGTGCGCCTGTATGAGGCGAAGAGCGAAGTAGGAGAACTCAAAAGCGAGCTGTCGGAGCTGAATGAGGAAAAGGCGAGACTTCAGTCCAAATACGAAGGCGCACTGGATCTGGAAATGGTCGAAAAACGCGCAAAGGAGCTGAACATGCGCAAGCCCGGCCCCTCCCAGATCGTCTATGTTCAGGTACAGGCAGACGATACGGCGGAGGTTTACAGCGCGCCTGCGGAGCAGAATCTGTTCCAGCGGATCTTTACGGTATTTCGGAGCGTGTTTACCGACGCGGTGGAATACTTCTCATAGGCCGCGACATATAGTGTACAAAAACATGGGCGGTGAATCGGGATTGCCGCCCATGTTTTTGGACTTTTTGATTTCCACGGAAGGATGCGGGAAAAAATGAAGCAGCGTGATATGCGGTACAAGAGAAGACGCCATGCAAAAAAGAATCCGGAGATCCCCGTAACCTATGTCCGGAAGGGAATCTTTGCCCTGATGATCTGCCTGGGGATTCTGTCCTTCTGCGCCGTGGCAGTCATGCTGGTCAAGCTGATGCTGATCGACCACGATAAATACGAGGAAAAGGCTATCCGGAACCAGACGAGAAGCACCAGCGTTACCGCCTCGCGCGGCACAATCTACGACCGGAATATGAATGTTCTGGCGGCTTCCTCCAGCGTGGAAAACATTTTTCTGGATCCTCTGGAGCTGCAGCAGTATGAAGTGGACGTGAATGCGCTGGCGGAGAATCTTTCCCGCATCCTCGACGTGGATGCGGACTGGGTGAAGGAGCAGGCGGCGGACACGCAGTACCGCTATAAAATGATCAAGCGCCGTCAGTCGCAGGAGGTCTGCGACCAGGTTCGGGCGTATATCAGCGAAAACAAGATCATCGGCGTCCATCTGGAGCCGGATTCCATGCGCTACTATCCTTACGGCACACTGGCAGCGCAGCTTCTTGGATTTACGAATACGGAAAATGTCGGTTCTGAAGGGCTGGAGTCGTACTATAACAATTATCTCGAGGGAACCGCCGGCGCCGTCATCACGACCAAGGGCAACAACGAAACGGAGATGCTCTATTCCTACGAGAAGTATTACCAGGCGACCGACGGCGACAACGTGGTCTTGACAATTGACACCACGGTACAGTATTATTTGGAGAAGCAGCTTCAGGATGCCATTGACCGCTATGACGTGAAAAACGGCGCTTTTGGCATTGTGATGGATGTGAACAGCGGCGATATCCTCGCCATGTCCACTCTGGGAAGCTATGATCCCAACCGCTATCTCGACATTTATGATACGGAGACGGATGAAGAGGTCACAAAGCTCTATGAAGAGGCCGTCAGGCTGCCCGAGGGCAGTGAGGAGCGCACGGCTGCTTTTGAAGCCTACAACAATGCCGTCGCGGCGGCGCGCCTGAAGCAGTGGCGAAACCGCTGCGTGTCGGACGGCTATGAACCCGGCTCAACTTTCAAGATCATTACGCTGGCTTCCGCGCTGGACTGCGGCGCCGTCACATTGAATGACCACTTCTACTGCGGAGGCTCCGAGAAATTCGAGGGAAGATCGCAGACCCTGTCCTGCTGGCGCCTTGCGGGCCACGGCTCGGAGACGACGGCGGAGGCACTGCAGAATTCCTGCAACATCGCCTTTGCGCATATCGGCCTGAAAACCGGCGGCGAGACGCTCTATGATTATTGCCGCGCTTTCGGCCTGATGGAGCGCACCGGCGTGGATCTGCCGGGCGAGGCAAGCGGCCTGTTCCACAGCAAGGAGCGCCTTGCAAACAATGCGACCTACGGCACCAGCTACCTGATTTCCACCTCCTTCGGTCAGACGGTCAAGCCGACGCCGATCCAGCTCGTGCGCGCGATTTCCGCCGTTGTCAACGGAGGGTATCTGCTGGAACCGCATGTGGTTTCCGAGGTCCTGGACAGCGAAGGAAACGTCATTCAGAAGAATTCCCGCACGGTTGTCCGGCAGGTCATCTCCGAGGAAACCTCCAAAACCATGTGCCAGCTCATTGAGTCCGTCGTAACCGAAGGAACGGCGAAAAACGCGCAGGTGGTCGGCTACCGTATCGGCGGCAAAACGGGCACGGCGGAAAAAACCGACCAGAAGGACGAAAACGGACAGCAGACCAGAGACAAAATCGTCTCCTTTGTCGGCATCGCCCCCATGGACGACCCAAAGTATGTTGTTCTTGTGGCGCTGGATACGCCCAGCAGCAGTTCCGGCTATTATATCTCCGGCGGGCAGATGGGCGCGCCGACTGTCGCCGCGATTTTTGAGGATATTCTGCCCTATCTCGGCGTTGAGGGAGAGTATTCCGACGAGGATATGTCCAGAGTTGCGGTGCGGATGCCGAATGTCACCGGCCTGACGGAAAGTGAGGCGGCTAAACGCCTGAAAGAGAACTATCTGGATTACCGCATCATCGGCGACGGCGACAAGATTGTCAGCCAGATTCCGGCCCACGGCCGTGAATTGCCCGGTAATTCCACGGTTCTGCTGTACACGGATGATTCCATGCCGACGGATCAGGTGACGGTCCCGAATCTTGTGGGTCTGACCGTGGCACAGGCAAATCAGGAGCTGGCAAACGCCGGACTTTATATGCAGGCAAAGGGCGTCGATTCAACGGCAAGCTATGTCATCGCGGCCCAGCAGGATATTGATCCCGGCGTGCAGGTGGCACGCGGTACAATGATCGTCGTGACCTTCATCGATACGACGGCGACGGACACGACAGCACAGGGGTAGGTGTAACACATGAAATTGCAGGCATTGCTGGAAGGAATCCCGGTTTCCGTCCTTCATGCGCCGGCGGAGTTGGAAATCAGCGGTGTGAGCTACGATTCGCGTACGACCCGGCCGGGCGACCTGTTTGTCGCGATTCCCGGCTACGCCGCGGACGGCCACCGTTTTATTCCGATGGCGCTTGAGCGCGGCGCGGCGGCGGTGCTCTGCGAACACTCCATGCCGGAAGCGGCGCCATGGGTGCAGGTACCCTCGGCACGGACGGCGCTGGCACAGCTCGGCGCCAACTGGTACGGGCACCCGGCGGACGCCATGCAGATGATCGGCGTGACCGGTACCAACGGCAAGACCTCTGTCACCTGCCTTGTGAAGGAAATGCTTGAAGCCTGCTGCGGTGCAAAGGTGGGCCTTATCGGGACCATCCGGAACATGATCGGCAGCGAAGAACTCGAGACGGAGCGCACCACGCCGGAAAGCTTTGCCCTGCAGGGACTTTTGGCGCGGATGCGAGATGCCGGATGCACGCATGTGGTGATGGAGGTATCCTCCCACGCGCTGGCACTGCACCGGGTGGAGGGAATTCGCTTTCAGGTCGGGGCGTTTACCAATCTGACGGAGGATCATCTGGACTTCCATAAGACCATGGAGGAATACCGCAAAGCAAAGGCAAAACTCTTCCGCGCCTGTGAGCAGGGCGTGTTCAACGCGGATGATCCGGCGGCGGAACAAATGATCGCAGAAGCAACGTGCGGCGTTCATACCGTCGGGACAAAAAATGCGATGCTTTGCGGCGAAGAAATCGAGCTGGCCTCCGACCATATCTCAATGCTGGTTCGGGAGGGGGAAGAGACGGCGCAGGTGCGCGTCGGAATTCCCGGACGCTTCACGGTCAGCAACGCGCTTGTCGCGCTCGGGATTGTACGGCAGCTCGGTATTCCGCTGCGGAAGGCTGCGGAGGCGCTGGGTACCGCAAAGGGCGTCAGGGGACGCGTCGAGGTCGTTCCCACACCCGGCAAGCCCTATACCGTCCTGATCGACTACGCCCATACGCCGGACGGGCTGGAAAACCTCCTGCGTTCCGTCAAAGACTTCTGCCGCGGACGGATCATTCTGGTTTTCGGCTGCGGCGGAGACCGGGATAAGGCCAAGCGGCCCATCATGGGCGGCATTGCGGTGAAATATGCGGATTTTGTGATCGTTACTTCGGACAATCCACGCACGGAGAAGCCGATGGCAATCATTCAGGACATTCTTTCCGGCATAAACGGCACAAAAACGCCGTATGCTGTTGAGGAAGACCGCCGCAGGGCGATCAGAGTGGCATTGCGTTGCGCGCGAAAACATGATATGATATTATTGGCCGGGAAGGGGCATGAAACCTATCAGATTCTCGGCACCAGGAAAGTCCATCTGGATGAGCGCGAGGAGGTCGCGGCAGCGCTATGCGAAATGGAGAAATAACGCTCGGGCAGGCTGCGCAGTGGTGCGGCGGCACGGTTGCGCCAGCCTTTGCGGAACGGACGTTCCACGGCGCAAATTTTGACACCAGACGCCTGAAGCCCGGCGAACTGTTTGCGGCGCTTTCCGGCGCCCGCGACGGTCACGATTTTGTCCGGAACGCGCTGGAAAAGGGCGCGGCCGCGGTGCTGGCGTCCAAGCCGCTTGCGCCGGACGTTCCCGCGATTTATGTGAGGGACACGGTCTCCGCGCTGCAGCAGATCGCTTCGGCGTACCGCAGAACGCTGCCTCTGAAAAGCATAGGCATTACCGGCAGCGTCGGCAAGACGACGACGAAGGAAATGATTGCCGCCGTTCTGGAGACGGCGTACCGTACCGAAAAAACGGCGGAGAATTTCAACAACGGAATCGGTTTGCCCGTGACGGTACTCAGCCTTGGAAACGACTGCGAGGCGGCTGTACTTGAAATGGGGATGAACCATTTCGGGGAGCTGTCCGTCCTGACCCGCATCGCGCAGCCGGATTTTGCCGTCATTAC
>CAJMQR010000058.1 GCA_905215665.1 uncultured bacterium
CTTGCTTATAATACCACGCCGCCACCTCCTTGTCAAGTTGTTTTTTCCCCTTTTTGTGGTTTTTTTATTTTTTGTTTTTCCGGCGGTATACATATTATTATATGTTGCGCTGTCCGTACGTTCTTCGTCCTTCTGCTGCGGCTTCCGCAGCCCCCGGAATTCCAGATCTCCAGCGTATTTCGTTGCGTTCCGTGCAGTCTTTTTGTGGTTTTGAACAAATATCTGCAAAAATTTTTTGATAAATACAAAAAAATTTGGAGATTTTTCTTCAAAAAAACTGTTGTTAATTCTGTAATTTTTTAGTATGATAGAAACAAGCAAATCCGTATACATATTGGAGGTTCACGCGGCATTTGCATCAACAGGGGTGGTTCCCCAAAAATTACAGGAGGTTAAGTGAAAATGAAGAAAATCCTGGCACTCATCCTTGCGCTTGTCATGATCGCAACCCTCTTTGCCGGCTGCGGCGAAAAGGAACCCAATCAGGGCAGCGAAGGCAACACCATCAAAGTCGGCCTGATCTGCATCGGCGACGAAAACGATCAGGGCTACACCTACAACTTCATTCGCGGAAAAGACGCTGCGACCGAAGCTCTGAAGGCAAAGGGCATCAATGTCGAATGGATGGTCAAGTGGAACATCGGCGAGGACGCCAAGTGCGAAGAAGCCAACATCGAGCTGGCCGAAGCAGGCTGCAAGCTCATCATCAACAATTCCTTCGGTCATGAGCAGTTTATGCTGAAGGTTGCCCCGGATTATCCTGACATTCAGTTCGTCGGCTGCACCAACCAGGGCTCCTGGAACGACGGCCTTGACAACACGCACAACGCTTTTGCCAACATCTATGAAGGCCGCTATCTTGCTGGCGTCGCTGCCGGCATGAAGCTGCAGGAAATGATCGACAAGGGCGAGATCAAAGAGAACGAGGCTGTCATCGGCTACGTCGGCGCTTTCTCCTTTGCGGAAGTCATCTCCGGCTTCACCTCTTACTTCCTTGGCGCGCGCAGCGTCTGCCCGAGCGTCACCATGAAGGTTCAGTTTGTCGGCTCCTGGTCCAACGCCACTGAGGAAGCCAACGCCGCCTCTGCTCTGTGCGACCTGGGCTGCAAGCTCATCTCCCAGCATTCCGATAACACCACTCCCGCCACCACTGCGCAGAATAAGGGCGCTTTCCATACCGGCTACAACAACGACATGACCGGCGTTGCTCCCGATGCTTCCCTGATCGGCACCCGCATCGACTGGAGCGTCTACTTCACCGAGATCATTGAAGCCGTTGCGAAGGGCGAATCCTTCCCGCAGGATTGGTGCAAGGGCTATGCGGACGGCGCCGTCGTCCTGACCCCGCTGAACGAGAAGATCTGCGCCGCAGGCACTGCGGAGAAGCTCGCCGAAGTGGAAGAGAAGCTGAAGAGCGGCGAACTGCATGTCTTCGACACCTCCACCTTCACGGTTGGCGGACAGCCTCTCACCACTGCCTTCGCGCTGGATACCGACGGCGACTTCACCCCGGATTCCGAGGAGGCTGTGACCGACGGCTACTTCCATGAGTCTTACTTCCAGTCCGCTCCGTACTTCGCGATCCAGATCGACGGAATCGAGTGGCTGAACTCCGCTTTCGGCTAATTCATTTTTATGCAAAAGGGGACTGCTTCGGCAGTCCCTTTTTTTACCACTGGAGCGAAAAATTTTTTTGGCAACCTAATTCTTTGTTTGAATTCGCCAAATTCCTCCGGAATTTTTTTGCATATTTACCCAACGACTTTTTATTTACATCACAGCAGAGTTGTGGTAAGATAAATGTAAAATCCTGTACAAACCGGCGCCGGCTCTTCCGGCGCGCTCAAGAAAGGATGACAGCCTTGGAAACTGTTTACGCAATTGAGCTGAGAAACATCACCAAACGCTTCGGCTCCGTCGTCGCAAACGACGGCATCTGTCTGGGTCTGCGGCGCGGTGAGATTCTCTCCCTGCTGGGTGAAAACGGCAGCGGTAAGACGACCCTGATGAACATGCTGGCGGGCATCTACCTTCCGGATGAGGGCGAAATTCTTGCTGACGGCAAGCCCATCTCCATCCGCTCCCCGAAGGACGCCTTTGACCACAAGATCGGCATGATCCACCAGCACTACAAGCTCGTTGACGTTTTTACCGCCGCGGAAAACATCGTCCTCGGCCTGAACGAGGGCGGCAGGCTGGACATCCGGGCCACCAACGCCAAAGTGAAGGAAATCTGCGACCGCTACGGCTTTGAGATCGATCCGACGCAGAAGATTTATGATATGTCCGTTTCGCAGAAGCAGACTGTCGAGATCGTCAAGGTGCTCTACCGCGGCGCGGACATCCTGATTCTGGACGAGCCCACCGCCGTGCTCACCCCGCAGGAGACGGAAAAGCTCTTCGCCGTTCTGCGCAACATGAAGAAAGACGGCAAGGCCATCGTCATCATCACGCACAAGCTCAATGAGGTGATGGAGCTTTCGGACAAGGTCTCGGTGCTGCGCAAGGGCAAGTACATAGGCACGGTCAACACCTGCGACACAAATCCCCAGGCGCTGACCGACATGATGGTCGGCCATACCGTCACGCTGAACATCGACCGTCCGAAATATGAGCATCCCGTAGAACGCCTGGTTCTCAGCGGAGTCACCTGCTACGACGGTGAGGGCGTAAAGAAGCTGGACGACGTCTCCTTCACCGCCATGGGCGGCGAGATTCTCGGGATTGCCGGCATTGCCGGTTCCGGTCAGAAGGAGCTGCTGGAGGCGGTTGCCGGCCTGTATCCGGTGGCGCAGGGTTCCATTCAGCACATTCCCGAAGGCGGCAAGCCCAACGAGCTTGTGGGCAAGACACCGATGCAGATCAAAAAGAGCGGCGTCTCCCTCGCTTTCGTCCCGGAGGATCGTCTCGGCATGGGTCTGGTCGGCTCCATGGGTATGACGGGCAACATGATGCTTCGGAGCTGGAGAAAGGGTAAGAGCGTCTTTGTCAACCGCAAGGACCCCAACCAGCTTGCCCTCCAGGTCTGGAAGGAATTAGAGGTCGTTACGCCGGGGACGGAATACCCCGTCCGCAGGCTCTCCGGCGGCAACGTGCAGAAGGTTCTCGTCGGCCGCGAAATTGCAAGCGCTCCCTCCGTTCTGATGAGCGCCTACGCCGTACGCGGCCTGGATATCAACACTTCTTATACAATTTACAACCTCATGACGCAGCAGAAGATGCGCGGCGCCGCCGTCGTCTTTGTCGGTGAGGATCTGGACGTGCTGCTGGAGCTGTGCGACCGTATTCTGGTGCTCTGCGGCGGAAAGGTCAGCGGCATCGTGGATGCCAGAACCGCTACGAAAGAGGAAATCGGCCTGCTCATGACCCGCGTCGGGGGAAAGGAGGCAGTACAATGAATCAGGAAACCAAAATGCCTCTGATCCGTCTGGCAAAGCGGGATTCCATGGATCCGAAGCGCGTCTGGGCGATTCGTCTCGGCTCCATTCTGGTCGCGCTGCTGCTCGGCTCTCTGGTCATCACAATCACCGGAAACAATCCCTTCACCGCCTACGCCACCATGATCTCCGGTTCTCTCGGCAGAACTACCGCCATCCGTCAGACCGTCAAGATCGCTGTTCCGCTTCTGGGCTGCGCCCTTGCCATCGCCCCCTGCTTCCGGATGCGTTTCTGGAACATCGGCGCCGAGGGCCAGATCACCGCGGGCGCCATCGCCGCCACTTATTTTGGTCTGTACTGGGCGGACAAGCTGCCTTCCGCGCTGCTGCTGATCGTCATGGCGCTGGCCGCCGCCCTCGCCGGCGGCATCTGGGGCCTGATCCCCGCCTTCTTCAAGGCGAAGTGGAACACCAATGAGACGCTCTTCACCCTGATGATGAACTATATCGTCATCGGCATCGTTGCATGGCTGCAGGGCGGTCCGTGGGAAGGGCGCCCCGGCTCGCAGATCATTCCGCAGTTTGACAGCGCCGCCTGTCTGCCGAAGGTTTTCGGCGTCCATTGCGGGTGGATCATCGTGCTGGCGCTGGTGGTATTCATCTTCATCTACATGCGCTACACCAAGCACGGTTATGAAATCGCCGTTATCGGCGACTCCGTCAACACGGCGCGCTATGCCGGCATGAACGTCGGCCGCATCATGATGCGCACCATGCTCCTGTCCGGCGCAATCAGCGGTATTGTCGGCTTCATCGTCGTCTCCGGCGCCAATGGTACGCTTTACAACGGCGTGGCCGACGGCGTGGGCTTCACCTCCATCACGGTGGCGTGGCTCAGCCAGCTCAATGCCTTTGCAATGATCGCGATCTCGCTGATGCTGGCCATTCTGTCCAAGGGCGCCGAAACGCTGCAGACGCAGCTCAGCGTCCCGGCCTCGATCTCCGACATCATCACCGGCCTGCTGCTGTTCTGCATGCTGGGCTGCGAGTTCTTCATCAACTATCGTCTGATCTTCCGCACCAAACGTCAGGAAACGGAGGCGGCAACGCAATGACACACTTTTTGACACTGTTTATCGCACTGATCGTCGCGGCGATCACCTATGGCACGCCGCTGCTCTTCGGCACGCTGGGCGAAATCCTCACGGAAAAGTCCGGCAACCTGAACCTCGGCGTGGAGGGCATCATGTTCATGGGCGGCGCCTTCGGTCTCGGCGGCGTATTCTACTATGAGAAGATTGCCTCCAGCCCCAACGGCTTCGTGGCCATCTTCATCGGCCTGCTCTTCGCTTTCCTCGCCGGTGCGCTGGCCTCGCTGATCTTCAGCTTCATTACGATCACGCTGCGCGCAAACCAGAACGTCACCGGCCTTGCACTGTCCATTTTCGGCACCGGCGTCGGCCAGTTCATGGGCGAATACATGCGTGTGCGCGAGGGCGGCTACGTCGCCATCGGCAACGAGCTGAAGGGTTATTTCATCGCCTCTCCCTTCCCCAAATTCCTGCAGGAGATTCCCTATGTCGGAAAGGTCCTGTTCAGCCACAGCTTCTTCTTCTATCTCGCCATTCTCCTTGCCGTCGGCATGTTCTGGTATCTGATGAAGAGCCGTTCCGGCCTGTACCTGCGCTCCGTCGGCGAATCCCCCGCCACTGCGGACGCCGCCGGCATCAACGTCACGCGGTATAAATACCTCGCTACCATCATCGGCGGCGGCATCTCCGCCATCGGCGGCATGGTTTATATCACCACCATCGCCGGCTGTGTCTGGAACCACGAGGGCCTGTCCGGCGTCGGCTGGCTGGCTGTGGCGCTCGTCATCTTCTGCACCTGGCGGCCGCTGTCCGCCGTGTGGGGTTCGGTTTTGTTCGGCGCACTGATGATCCTGTATCTGCGCCTGCAGATTCCCTTCATTCCCACGCAGCTTTACAAGATTCTGCCCTATGTCGTGACGGTCGTGGTCCTTGTCGTCTCCAGTATGCGCAACAACAGGGAGAAGCAGCCGCCGCAGGCACTGGGACAGTCCTATTTCCGCGAAGAACGCTGAGTTTCCGCTCTTTTCCGCGCCGCCGCATGTTCTGCGGCGGCGCTTTTCTCTGCATGTATATCCGTTTCCCCCGTATTCTTATGCAATCATGTCGTCAGGTCTTTTAAAATATCAGGAGTACTCTTATTCATTTCCCATCGGCCCATAATCAGGCAAATCAAAATTTTTGTTAGTTTTGTACAAAATCTTTTGTGAAAATTCCACACCGCAGATGTAAAAAAATGATTGCGAAACTGTAAATTCTCTGTTATGATAAAAATATGGAAACTGGCCTGTTTCGGCTGCCGCTGTGCCGGAGTTGCGGGCGAAACGGAAGCAGTTCCGGCAGAATACCGCCTGCCCTGCGCGGCGGAATAAAAAGTGGAGGTATTACATGGAAAAGTTCTTTGGACTGAAAAAGCATGGCACAACAGTAAAAACAGAAATCCTTGCCGGTCTGACAACATTCATGGCAATGGCCTATATTCTGATGGTCAACGCCGGTATGTTCGGCGCTCTGGGCGATGGATACTACAACGCCGTATACATCGCAACTGCGATTTCTGCTGTTGTCGGTACAGTTCTGATCGGACTGTTGGCAAATCTTCCTCTTGCGCAGGCTTCCGGCATGGGCCTTAACGCATTCTTTGTCTATTCCGTCTGTTTTGGCATGGGCTTCTCCTACGCCAACGCGCTGGTCATGGTTTTGATTGACGGCATCGTATTCATCCTTCTGACCGTCACCGGCCTGCGCCGCGTCATCTTTGACGCCATCCCCAAGGCGGTCAAGGCCGCAATCTCCGCAGGCATCGGCCTGTTCATCGCCTTCATCGGCCTGCAGAATGTCGGTATCGTCGTCAACAGCGACGCCACTCTGGTCGACCTGCACTCCTTTAACATCCTGTTCGGCTCGGTTACCTGGGGTCAGATCATGCCCCTGCTCGTCACCATCATCGTCGTCATCGCCATCGGCGCCATGGCCAAGAAGAAGGTCAAGGGCGCGGTGTTCTGGGGGATGATCGGCGGCGCTGTTGTGTACTACATCCTCGGCCTCACCGTTCCGGAATTCTACACCGGCTTTGCGGAAGCCAACCTTTCGATGAACATCCTGCAGCCCTTTAAGGACTTTGCAACGCTCTCCTTTGGCAAGGTATTCACGGAAGGCTTCAACTTCTCCTCCTGGATTGCCGCCAACGGCATGGGCAGCTTTATTGTCACCTTCCTGACCACCATGCTGGCCTTCTGCATGGTCGATATGTTCGATACGCTCGGCACCCTCTTCGGCGCCTGCTCCGTCGGCGGCCTGCTTGACGAAAAGGGCAACGTTCCCAACATGAACCGCGCTATGCTGGCCGACGCCATCGCGACCTGCTTCGGCTCCGTCTGCGGCACCTCCACCGTCACCACCTTCGTCGAGTCCTCCGCAGGCGTCGCGGAAGGCGGCCGCACCGGTCTTGCCTCTATGTTCACAGCGCTGATGTTCCTGATTGCGATGTTCCTCGCCCCCGTGGCCGCACTGATCCCGTCCTGCGCAACTGCCGCAGCTCTGATCTATGTCGGCATCCTGATGATCGGCGGCGTGAAGAACATCGAGTGGTCCGATCCCGTGGAAGCCGTTCCCGCCTTCCTCACCATGGCGTTCATGCCCTTCACCTACAACATCTCCTACGGCATCGCCTTCGGTCTGATCTCCTACATCTTCATCAAGATCTTCACCGGCAAAATCAAGGAAGTCAATGCCGGCACCTGGGTCATCGGCCTGCTCTTCGGGGCTATGTTCTTCATGACCCGTTAAGCACAT
>CAJMQR010000059.1 GCA_905215665.1 uncultured bacterium
CTGACTGCCGGAACAAGCAGTCCCACAACCAGAATCAGAGCCAAAAACAGGGATAGAAATTTCTTCATGGTCTTCCTCCTTTTTCATTGGTGCGGGGAGTTTCCCACACTATTGTACTTCCAATTATACAGCTTTCCCTCTGAAAATGGAAGTCATTTCGCGTCGTGATTTGTGTCAAAAAACATATCATTTTTTTGTGAAAAATACATAGTTTTTTACGCCTATGTTTGCGTCAAAAACAACAATCCGCCCACGGCGCACACGCGGAGGAATTCCGTGCATACTGGCGGATGCTCTGCCCTCTTCCGCCCGCGCGTTCTCCCGGAATCCGGGCTTTTTTCCGTTTTCTGTTGACAAGCGGGAGTCTCCCTGCTACAATGCTTTTCGTACAAATATGAAAAGTATGAAAAGGAGGCAGCCATGGCGGGAGGAAAACATCTGCTGGGCATGGCGCGCGGCAGGCATGTGTTCGGCACCGTAAAGGTGGGAGAGCGCGGACAGATCGTGATTCCCAAGGACGCGCGGGCGCTGTTCGGCATCCGGCCGGGAGACACGCTTCTGATCCTCGGCGATGAAAAAAGCGGGATCATTGTGACGCGCCCCGAGGTCGTCAGCGACATGGCGCAGCGCGTTTTTCAGAACATGGAGGAGGAAACATGAAGGAGCTTTATTTGCAGCTCGGCGTCTCCCCGGCGGTCTATGCCTATGGGGAACGGGTGCTCGAAGGGCTGCGGGAACGTTTCGCCGCGGTGGACGCCGTGGCGGAGTACAATCAGGCCAAGGTGCTCGCGGCCATGCAGAAAAACCGCGTGAGCGCGGCCTGTTTTGCCGCCACCACGGGGTACGGCTATGACGACGTCGGCCGCGACGTGCTGGAAAAGGTCTACGCCGATACCTTCCACACGGAGGCTGCGCTGGTGCGCCCGCAGATTACCTGCGGCACCCATGCGCTGACGGTGGCACTGTCCGCCAACCTTCTGCCGGGGGACGAGCTCCTCTCGCCGGTGGGCGCGCCCTATGATACGCTGGAGGAGGTCATCGGCATCCGCCCCTCCCCCTGTTCGCTGAAGGAATACGGCGTGCGTTACCGGCAGGCAGATCTGACGCCGGAGGGCGGCTTTGACTACGACGCCATCCGCGCGGCGGTCAATGAGCGCACAAAGCTGGCAACCATCCAGCGCAGCAAGGGCTATGCCACCCGTCCCACCTTCTCCGTGCAGCAGATCGGCGAGCTCATCGCCTTTCTCAAGTCCCTCAAGCCCGATCTCATCTGCATGGTGGACAACTGCTACGGCGAGTTTGTCGAGACGCTCGAGCCGAGCGACGTGGGCGCGGATCTTGTGGTCGGCAGCCTGATCAAGAATCCCGGCGGCGGACTTGCGCCCATCGGCGGCTATATCTGCGGCAGGGAGCGCTATGTGCAGCGCTGCGCCTACCGTCTCTCCGCGCCCGGACTCGGGCAGGAGGTCGGCGCAAACCTCGGCCTGCTTCCCGCCCTGTATCAGGGCTTCTTCCTCGCGCCGACGGTCGTTGCTTCCGCGCTCAAGGGCGCGATCTTCGCCGCAAATCTCTATGAGCGCATGGGCTTCCGCGTTGTTCCCAACGGCAGCGAAAGCCGCCACGACATCATTCAGGCGGTGGAGCTTGGCTCCCGGGAGGGCATGGTCGCCTTCTGCAAGGGGATTCAGGCCGCCGCGCCGGTGGACAGCTACGCCGACCCCGTGCCGTGGGCCATGCCCGGCTACGAAGACGAGGTCATCATGGCGGCAGGCGCCTTTGTGCAGGGCTCTTCCATTGAGCTGTCCGCCGACGGCCCCATCCGTCCGCCCTATGCGGTCTATTTTCAGGGCGGCCTGACTTGGTATCACGCAAAGCTGGGAATTCTTCTCTCCGTGCAGAAAATGCTGGAAGCCGGCCTTGCGAAACTTCCGGAGGTTACAAAATGAACTGGTTCTGGTTTGCGCTGATCGCTCTGCTGTGCTGGAGCGGCTCAGATCTTTTTTCCAAAATCGGCTGTTGCGGTCAGGAAGACCGCACGGCACATCTGAAGATGGTCGTCGCCGTGGGCGTCGTCATGGGCCTGCACGCGGCGTATATGGTCTTTTTCCGCAATGTCGCGATCTCGTGGGAGGTTCTCTGGACCTATCTTCCCGTATCGCTGCTTTACATCGTCTCCATGGCGCTGGGCTATGTGGGTCTGCGCTACATCGAGCTGTCCATATCCTCCCCCATCTGTAATTCCTCGGGCGCGCTGGTCGCTGTGCTGTGCCTGCTCACGGGCGGCCTGTCCGCGCTGGACGGCGCGAATCCGGTGCTGGTGCTGGGGGCGATCGCCATGGTCTGTGCAGGCGTGATCGGTCTGGGGATCGTCGAGGCGCGCGAGGACGACAGCCTGCGCGCGAAACGGCAGGAGCATGCCAACCGCAAGTATGCCAAGAGCTGGCTTGCCATCTGCCTGCCCGTCGCCTACTGCCTGCTGGACGCGGCGGGAACCTTTGCCGACTCTCTCGTGCTGGAATCGCTCAACGAGGACTCCGCGAACGTCGCCTATGAGCTGACCTTTCTTGCGGCCGGACTGGGGTGCCTGGCCTATCTGCTGATCCGCCGGAAAAAATTCGTGTTCCGGCTGGAGGTCCCCAAATATCTGGGAGCGGTCTGCGAAACCGTCGGCCAGCTTTTTTACATCTACGCCCTTGCCGACGAGGACCATGTGATGATGTCCGCGCCGATCATTTCGGCCTATTGCGTACTCTCGGCGGTTTGGGGAAGGATCTTCCTGCGCGAGAAGCTCTCGTGGAAGCACTATCTGATGATCGCGCTGGTCGTTGCCGGCATTGTCCTTCTGGGTATTTACGATATCTGACCAAACAAAAAAGCGCCCGCTGCCGGCGGGCGCTTTTCTTATTCCATATGCAGTCTTTTTACTTCCGTCCCCTGATAATAGTGCAGAAGGATCTGTTCAAAGTCCTCCCCTTCCTCCGCCAGCGCATCGGCGCCGTACTGGCTCAGGCCGACGCGATGACCGTAGCCGCTGGTGCGGATTGTCACGGCCCCGCCAGAGGTTGTGATCGTCATATCCGTGGAGCGCAGGGAAAAGAGCTTCCGCAGCTCCGTCCCGTGAACCGTCACGCCTCCGATCTGCACGGTGTCCAGCCCGCCGCCCACGGTGCGGCGCTGCTCCGCGAACCACTCCGCCGGTTCGCCGTCCAGCTCCGCCTCCGGATGGACGGAACGGATTGTTTCCGCGAATTCCTGCGCCCCGATGGTCACGCAGTCTTCATATTTTTCTTCATGCTCGGGGCTTTCCACCGCCTGCAGATAGGGTACGTCGCTGCCCCAGACCGCCGCGGCGGCCTCCGTCATCCCCCCGGCGCAGGAGAAAAACGTCGCGTCGATCAGCGAACCGTCATAGGTCACGACCAGCCCGTCCGTCTGCGTCACCGCATCCTCCGCCTTCTGCAGCGCCTCCGTATTCTCATACTCCTCTTTCGGCGTCCACGCCTGACAGCAGGCGTAGCTGCCGCAGACATCCGCACCCGTATGCTTTCTGCCCTCCGCCTTGCGCAGCGCATAGGTGCGGGAAGCCACGGCCTGCGCCTTCAGCGCCTCCGCTGCAAAATCCGTGGGCATCTCCGCCAGCACAACCCCCACAAGATAGTCGTGCAGTGGCATCTCCCGGATGCCCTCAGGCGTTTCGACCCTGAGAATCAGGCCGCCGTCAAAGGAAGTCTCCGGCTCCGGCGCCTGCGTGCTTTCCGCCGCCGTCGGCTCCGTGCTTTCCATTGGCTCCGGTTCGGAAGGTTCGGATTCCGCGCCCGGAAGCAGCAGAAAGGGCAGGGCAAACGCCGTCAGAACGACAAGAACGGATAAAAAAACTTTGCTTTTCATACTTTCTCCCTTCGTAATGCATATTTATTCATGTTTTTTCATTGACGTACCGCGCTTTATTTGATAGAATAGTCACAATCTTTTTTCGAGGTGATCCCCATGGCTGAACCGGCAAGCCCGTCCACCTATCTGGAATTCATTCACAATCTATGCGCCGACTACAAAATTCATAACTCCCTGATCCACGAGGCACGGGAGAACAGCAACATCAAGCGCGGCCTGCGCAATGACGACGGCACCGGTGTCATGGTCGGCTGCACCAAGGTCGGCAACGTCCTCGGCTACAGCATCATTGACGGCGACCGCGTCCCCATGGAGGGCCGCCTCATCTATCGCGGCTATGATCTGCCCGATCTGGTCAACGCCTATATCCAGGAAAAGCGCTTCGGTTTCTCCGAGGTTGCGTATCTTCTGCTCTTCGGCAAGCTACCCACGAAGGCGCAGTACGACATGTTCACCGCCATTCTCCACTCCTACACGGCGCTGCCGCAGAATTTCACGGAGGATATGATTCTCAAGAATCCCAGCCACGACGTCATGAACAAGCTGGGGCGCTCCGTCCTGGCCCTCTACTCCTGCGATCCCGATCCGGACAGCCTGAGCGTGGAAAACATGATGCGCCAGTCCATTGAGCTGGTCGCCCGCTTCCCCGTGATTGTGGCGCACGCCTATGTGGTCAAGCGGCATTATTATGACAATGACAGCCTGTATCTGCACCGGCCGGAGCCGGAGCTTTCCATTGCGGAGAACTTCCTGCGCATGATCCGGCCGAATAAGCAGTTTACCCACGAGGAAGCGCGGCTTCTGGATCTCTGTCTGGTCTGCCATGCCGAGCACGGCGGCGGCAACAACTCCACCTTCACCTGCCGTTCCGTCTCCTCCACGGGCACGGACACCTATTCCGCCATCGCCGCGGCTGTCGGCTCGCTGAAGGGACCGAAGCACGGCGGCGCAAACCGGCAGGTGCTCAGCCAGTTTGAGGAATTCAAAGCCAATGTGAAAGATTGGAAGGACGACGACGAGGTTGCCGCCTTTGTCCGCCGTGTGCTCAACAAAGAGGTATGCGACCACTCCGGACTTGTCTACGGGATGGGGCATGCGGTCTATACCCTCTCCGATCCCCGCGCCCTCATTCTGCGCAAAAGCGCGCGCACACTGGCGCGCCAGAAGGGAATGCTGGACGAGCTTGAACTGATGGAGGCCATCGAACGCGTTACCCCGCGGGTCTTTGCGGAGGTGACGGGCTGTGAAAAGATCATGTGCGCCAATGTGGATATGTATTCCGGCCTGATCTACCGCATGCTGGATATCCCGCCCGATCTGTTCACGCCGCTGTTCGCCGTGGCAAGGATCACCGGCTGGTGCGCGCACCGGATGGAGGAAGTGCTGACCGGCGGCCGCATCTACCGTCCGGCCTATAAGTCTCTGATCCGGCATAAGGATTATATCCCCTTTGCGGAAAGATAAACCGTTCATCGGCTGAAAGGAGCCATGCTTTATGCCGCTGCGCAGAGAATATCGTTTTGACCATATGCGCGCGGCGCTGCTCTTCCTTGTCGTTTTCGGTCACTTTTTGGAGCTGCTGCCGGAGGGAGGCCGGGCGCTGTACCGCACCATCTATTCTTTCCATATTCCGGCGCTGCTGTTCCTTTCCGGCCGGTTTGCGAAGCACTCGGGCCGCCGTCTGTGGCAAATGCTCCTTCTCTATCTCGTCTTCCAGACACTCTACCGCCTGTTTGACCGGTTCGTGATGGGAAATCCGCAGGACCTCACCGTCTGTCTGCTGATTCCGTACTGGCTGCTGTGGTATCTGCCCGTGCTGATGGGCTGTCTGGCGCTGACGCCGCTGCTGGAAAAGATTCCCTCCCGCTTTCGTTTCCTGCCCTTTGCGGTTTCCCTGTTTGCTGCCCTGCTGTGGGGTTTTTTACCCGTTTCCGGATACTGGTTCTCTTTCGGGCGTTTTTTGAGCTTTTTCCCCTTCTTTCTGGCCGGACTGTATCTGAAGCGGCTTCCGCTGCCCTCCGGAAGGCTCCGTCTGATTCTGCTGTCGGCCGCACTGCTTGCGGCCGCTCTGGGCACGCGGTATCTGTTTTTCCATCCGGAGCTTCCCACCGGGCTGCTGTACGGCTCCATGAATTTTGCAGCGCTGAACGCAACGCTCCGGCAGAAAGCCCTTGTCTTTCTGCTGGCGGCGGTCTGGGTCGTCCTGCTTCTCCTGCTGCCGTGGCCGAACCGGCGGCTTCCGCTTTGGTCGGCACTGGGGAAAAACACGCTTCCCATCTTTTTGCTGCACGGCTTTTTCGTCAAGCTGGCCGCAAAATTCCATATCTTTTCGTTTTCAAAGTACGGAAATCTCCTTCTGGCTTTGACCCTCAGCCTGCTTTTGCTGCTTCTTTTGGGCAATCCTTATGTTGCAGGTGCGATGAATCGCCTGTTCTTCAGGCCGCGTACTGCGCCGCCGTCAGAAAAACAGCAAATTTCCGGAATCTCCGAAAAAAAGGATTGACAACCACTGTGTCTCATGCTACAATATCTGAGCAATCCGGTAAACGGAGCATGCGCGAGTGGTGGAATTGGCAGACTCGCTAGATTCAGGTTCTAGTGTCCACTCCGGACGTGCGGGTTCAAGTCCCGCCTCGCGCACCAAATCTCAACCCCCTGCAAACACAGCGTTTGCAGGGGGTTTCTTTTTTTGCAATGTTTTCCCGCCTTTTCTCTGTATCTTATTTGTGAATGAAAATATCAATCAGAATACACGTTTAAGCATTGTTGTGAATAGATAATGCTTATGTAAAACATCTATGATTCTTGCGTTACTCAGTTGACATAGTAAAGCGAAAACAGTATAATATTAATGACCGTTCACTTTATAGTCAGAGAAGGAGGAAATCTATTGCGCACAGTAAATGAAGGAGCCCGCAGGGCAAAAACAATCGAGATCATGGAAAAATGCTTCGACTGCTATGCGGAGAACGGATTTACCTCTGTCGGTGTAAAGGCCATTGCGGACGCCTGCGGCTGTAGTGTTGCGAACCTGTATCAGTATTTTGACAATCTCGACGACCTTATCGTTAAGTCCACCGAATACTGTATGAGTAAGGTTGAGGACGAGTTTATGGCGAAAGCTCCCACGGATGTTGAGGACTTGTGGCGGTTTTTCGACGAGATACCCTACTGGACGGCAAAAAAGCACGGAAAGAAATACAAACTTATGTATCAGGTCTACACCCACCCTAAATACATAGAATACGGTAAAGAATTCTTTGCAGGTGTAGATGAACGATATACCGAATATGCAAAGAGTTTAGAGCCAAAGCTGGG
>CAJMQR010000060.1 GCA_905215665.1 uncultured bacterium
TCGAACCCCCGACCTGCTGATTACAAATCAGCTGCTCTACCGGCTGAGCTATACCGGCATCTCAAACAGAGCATGATTATTATAGCGGGACAAACCTGTTTTGTCAACCTTTTTTTTCATTTCTCCGGAAAAAGATAGGGTGAAGCGGTCGGGGAAAAGCGGCCTTGTTTTTTCGGCCGGCTTGTGGTACGATAATCCCGAATGATGCTTCTCTGGAGGTACGTATGCTCCCTGATGCTTTCCTTGCGCGGATGCGCCGCCTGCTCGGCAGAGAATTTGACGCTTTTCTTGCATCCTATGAGCTGCCGCGCAATCTCGGTATCCGCCTGAATCCGCTGAAGCAGGCGCGCAAGCTGCCCTGCTGTCTGGAGCGTGTCCCATGGGAGCCAAACGGGTACTACTGCGCGGCGGGGGCGCGGCCCGGCCTGTCCGCCTATCATGACGCCGGAGTTTACTATCTTCAGGAGCCGAGCGCGATGGCGCCGGCGGCGCTGCTGGATGCGCAGCCGGGGGAGATTCTGCTTGACCTCTGCGCCGCGCCGGGCGGCAAGTCGACGCAGCTTGCCGCCGCTCTGCAGGGCAGGGGACTGCTGGTTTGCAATGAGATTCATCCGAAGCGTGCGAGGATCCTTGCGTCCAACATCGAACGCATGGGCGTATGCAACGCATTGGTACTCAACGAGCATCCCGCGAAGCTTGCGGAACGCTTTCCACGCTGCTTTGACCGCATTCTGGTGGACGCGCCCTGTTCCGGTGAGGGAATGTTCCGTAAGGAGGAGGCTGCCGTAAACGACTGGTCGGACGCAACCGTGGCCATGTGCGCGGCGCGGCAGACGGAGATTCTTTCTTCCGCAGCACGCATGCTGAAGCCCGGCGGCCGCATCGTCTACTCCACCTGTACGTTTTCCCCGGAGGAAAACGAGGGGGTCGTCAGCCGTTTTCTGCACGAGCATCCCGATTTTTCCGTTGCGGAAGTCAAGGCGCCATGGTTTGCCCCGGGACGGCCTGACTGGATCAGCGATCCGGCGGAGGGGCTTGACCGCACCTTCCGCCTGTGGCCGCACAGGCTGCGGGGAGAGGGGCATTTTGCGGCGGTGCTCTCCCATGATGTGCGGGGCGGCGGGGAGACCCCGGCTCCGCAGAGGGCGGGCAACCTGCCTTCCCCGGTCCGCTGTTTTTTGGAGGAGAACGGGATCCGGCTTCCCGACGGAATGCCGATTTCCTTCGGAGAGACGTATTTCTGGGCGCCGCGGGAGCTTCCCGCGCTGGACGGACTGCATGTTCTGCGGGCGGGGCTGGAACTGGGCGAGGTGCGGAAAGGACGCTTCCTTCCTGCGCACGCCCTCGCGCTGTGGCTGAAAGAATTTCCGCAGAGCGTGGCACTTTCCGCCGAAAGCGCGGAGCTTGCGGCCTACCTGCGGGGCGAGACGCTTCGCCGCCCGCTGGCCGGCTGGACGCTGGTGCGGGTGGACGATTATTCCCTCGGCTGGGCCTACGGCGCGGACGGCGTCCTCAAAAACCACTATCCGAAGGGCCTGCGCCGAAAAAATTAGCAATTTCTGTATCCAATTTGTATATTTCTCCAGTTTTATTTGCATTTCCTCTTTACATAATATGAGATTTATGCTATACTTTTTTAAGCATTTGGCCTTGAAGCATGGATAACTGCCGCGGCGGTTTCCAAGGCATCTCAACGGCTTCCTTTTCAGGAGGAAATTGCCTCTGCTGAAAGGGTACATATTGCATATACTCTAATCGAGAGGGTATAACATGAACAAATACATGATCCACGGCGGCACGCCGCTGTCCGGCGTTGTCACGATCAGCGGCGCGAAAAATGCCGCTGTTGCCATTCTGCCCGCGACCCTGCTGGTTCGGGGTGTCTGCCGAATTGAAAACGTTCCGGATATTTCCGATGTCCGGCTGCTCCTTGAAATTCTTGACGAGATGGGCGCAAAGGTTCGCCGTCTGACTCCGAACACGCTGGAGATCGACTGCACCCGCGTCCGGGATTCCGAGCCGGCGGATGCGCTGGTTCGCCGGATCCGTGCGTCCTACTATCTGATCGGCGCGCAGCTTGGCCGTTTTGGCCATGCGAAGGTCGCCCTTCCCGGCGGCTGCAACTTCGGCCCCCGCCCGATTGACCAGCATATTAAGGGCTTTGACGCCATCGGCGCAAAGGTCACGCTGGAAAACGGCTGCGTCTGTGCGCAGGCTCCTGCGGAAGGTCTGACCGGCGGGCGTGTGAATCTGGACGTCGTTTCCGTGGGCGCGACCATGAATATCATGATCGGCGCGGTGCTGGCCAACGGCACCACAATCATCGAGAACGCCGCGAAAGAGCCGCATATCGTCGACCTTGCCAACTTCCTGAACGCCATGGGCGCCAAGGTTTCCGGTGCAGGCACGGATGTGATCAAGATCCGTGGCGTGCGCGTCCTGAGCGGCGGCTGTTATTCCATCATTCCCGACCAGATCGAAGCCGGCACCTATATGGCGGCCGTTGCTGCGGTTGGCGGAGATGTGATGATCCAGAATGTCATCCCGAAGCATATGGACTGTATTTCCGCCAAGCTGCGCGAGATGGGCGTGAAGGTCACGGAATATGACGACGCCATCCGCGTCCAGCGCACCGGTGCGCTGCGTCCGGCAAATGTCAAGACCCTGCCCTATCCCGGCTTCCCGACGGATATGCAGCCGCAGATCGCGGTCTGCATGGCGCTGGCTTCCGGTGTGAGCGTCATCACGGAGAGCGTCTATGACACCCGCTTCGGCTACTGCGCGGAGCTCAACCGCATGGGCGCGTGCATCAAGGTCGACACGAAGGTCGCCGTGATCAGCGGCGTGGAGAAGCTGCACGGCTGCACCGTGCGCGCCTGTGATCTTCGCGCGGGTGCGGCAATGGTCATTGCCGGCCTCGCGGCGGATCAGGTCACGGTGGTCGAGGACGTCCAGTATATCGAGCGGGGATATGAGAATCTGGTGGGCAAGCTGCTTGCCATCGGCGCCTCAATCCGGCGCATTGAAGTGCCGGATCACCGGCAGATTCCGGCCGTTGTCTGAAAAACAGAAATGCACATCCGAATTTGGATGTGCATTTTTTAGGGAGTTTAAGGAGCGCGAAATGGATACTTTTATCTCTGTTCTGGAAATGCTCGGCACTGTCGCCTTTGCCGTCTCCGGCGCACTGACGGCGATGCGCAGACGGATGGACCTGCTCGGAGTGATTGTTCTGGGCGTCGTAACCGCTGTCGGCGGCGGGATCATACGGGATATTCTGTTGGGCATTACGCCGCCGCTGGCCTTCCGGGATCCGACGGCGGTGATGGTTGCCATCGTCACCTCAGTCGTCCTCTTCTTCCCGTGGGTGCGGCGCCATCTGATGCACAATCAGAGGCTCTTTGATACCGTTCTGCTGATTATGGACTCCGTGGGACTCGGTATCTTCACCGTTATGGGAATCTGGAACGCGCTGGATTTCTCTCCGGAGCGCAGCACCTTCCTTCTTGTGTTTGTCGGCGTGATGACCGGCGTCGGCGGCGGCGTCCTGCGTGACATCCTGGCAGGCAATACGCCCTACATCTTTGTCAAGCATGTTTATGCCTGCGCATCAATCCTCGGCGCAATCCTCTGTGCATTGCTCTGGCACGTAGCGCCAAGCTATCTTGCCATGCTGGCCGGTGTACTGGCTGTGCTGATCACCCGGTTGCTCTCGGCCTATTTTCACTGGAATCTGCCGAGAACAAACGACGACGCGCTTTCCGAAAAATAATTTGCATTTTAATATTGAAAAAATGTGTCAAGGTGCTATAATACAGCATTGTGCATTTATGTGAAAAGAGGAACATACTTATGACAATGCTGTTATCCATCGCGGTCGCCCTCTTTGCGGGGCTGATGCTTTCGCGAGTGGTCAAACTTGTAAAACTGCCCGCCGTGACGGGCTATCTGATTGCCGGCCTTCTGATTGGGCCGTTCGTGCTGGGGCGGCTCCGGATCCCGGGGCTGGGTTTCATATCTTTCGAGGAAGTGGAGCGGTTAAAACCGATCAGTGAAGTTGCGCTCGGCTTTATCGCCTTTGCCATTGGCAATGAATTCCGTGTCAGCCAACTCCGGGTGATCGGCAGGCAGGCTACGGTGATTGCCGTGATTCAGGCCTTGGCCGCGACGGTACTGGTCGATCTGAGCCTGCTTCTGCTGCATCTACTGATGCCGGAAAAGGTTTCCGTTCCGGCAGCCATCACGCTGGGCGCGATCGCAACGGCGACGGCGCCGGCTGCGACGCTGATGGTCGTCAACCAGTATAAGGCGAAGGGGCCGCTGGTTGATCTGCTGCTGCCCATCATCGCGCTGGATGACGCCATCGGGCTGATTGTTTTTGCGGTTTCCTTCGGCATCGCAAAGACCTTTGCGAGCGGCGCTGAGCTCAGTATGATCAGCGTGCTTGTCAATCCGCTGCTTGAGGTTCTTGCCTCTCTGGCTCTGGGTTCCCTGCTGGGGCTGCTCTACACTTATATTGAGCGATTCTTCCATTCCCGCAGCAAGCGGCTGTGCGTTGCGATCACCTTTGTGATACTGGCGGTGTCGTTGTCCATGCTGGAGTTCAAATTTCCGGGCAGCGAGCTGGAGCTTGGGTTCTCCTCCCTGCTGGTGTGCATGATGCTCGGCACGATTTTCTGCAACATCTGCCCCAGCTCCGAGGAACTGATGGCAAAGACCGACCGCTGGACCGCGCCGCTCTTTGTGCTGTTTTTTGTCATCAGCGGCGCGGAACTGGATCTGTCGGTGTTCCGCAATCTGACCTGTGTGCTGATTGGCATCGTATATATTGTTTTCCGCTCCGCCGGCAAGATCTGCGGTGCGGGCGTCGGCTCCAGGCTCATGAAGTGCTCGCCTTCCGTGCAGAAATGGCTCGGACTGACACTTTTGCCGCAGGCCGGCGTTGCGCTGGGCATGTCGATTACGGTTGCGGAACTCGGCCCGGAGGGCGCGACCATCCGGAGTATCGTGCTGTTCTCGGTCCTGATTTACGAGCTTGTCGGCCCGATGCTGACAAAGATCGCGCTGACCAGAGCAGGAGACATTCATCCGAAAGAGGAATCCATTGCGTCCAAATAAAACGGCAGGGCTGCTGCGGCATGTTCAGCCGCAGCGGCCCTGTGTGTCGTCCGGGACAAAAAAACGTGCAGAGAGGGACGGTGGTTCTTCCTGCGGACTATTTGAGCGGATGTTCACGGATATACGCTTCCAGAATCTGCGCCGCGTCGGAAACCAATTGGGCACAGGGGCGCTTTTGATAGTACTCCGCGGTGCGGCGCTGGGGAAGGGGAGAGCCGTCCGTTTTGACGCCGGACAGAAGCTCACGGCAGAGAATGCTTCCGTTTTTTTCGCGGAACTGCGCCGCAAGCGCCTGAAGGCGGACGTAGTGGGCGGCCTTTTCCTCGTGGGACAGGCCGGAGCTGCCGTAGAGCAGTCCCGCCGCCATAAACATGCCGCTGACCGCGCCGCAGACCTCACGCATCCGCGCCATGCCGCCGCCGAAGCCGGAGGCGATGCGCCGGGCGGTATCCGGATCCAGCTTTGTCAGATCGGAAAAGGCCAGCAAAACGGCCTGCGCACAATTGCAGCCGTTCAGAAAATTCTGTGCCGCACATTCGGCATAACTCATTGCGCTGCCTCCTTTGGAAGGGGAATTTTGTTGAATTTCAGCATATAACGGATGGAATAGTAGCCCTTGAGGTAGTTTTCTTCATACCATGAAAAGGTTGCCTGCGGCAGATGCACCAGCTCCGGCGCTTCACAGCGGAAAAGCTCGAAGGTCGTCTGATCCCCGCAAAGCAGGGCTGCGATCAGTTCCTTTTGCCCCTCCTGCGCCAGCCGGTCAAAACACGCGTCCATGACGGTGACGCAGACAAGCTCCTCCTGCGGCGCGCGATCCTGCTTCGTTGCGAACCAGTAGAGAAAATCCGCCTGCGTAAAGGCCTTGCGAGCGGTGACGAGGGCCAGCTTCTGGAATTCCTCCTCCGCACCGCGCTTTAATACGTCGATCAGGTAATACAGCAGGTTTTCGTTCAGGCAGCAGCAGTCCAGCAGCACCTCATACGCACTGCGGGGGCCGTCCGGTTCGTCGATCTGCGGCGGCAGAGTCTCCGGATCGGGTGCTTCCTCCTGCCCGGCCCCGGCCAGAGCGCTCAGGGCAGAACGAAGGTCTTCCTCACGGTAGCTTTCAAAAAGCTCCGCCGGGAGCGTGTTCCCGTCCTGTGCGGCGCAGCGCCGCACGAATTCCGGGACGCCCATTTCCCCGATCTGCGTCTGCAGTTCCGCGGCGCGGCGCAGCGGTTCCGCCTCCGAAAGTCCGATGCCCTCCGGCGGAGTGCGCGTACCGTCGGCAAGCTGCTGCAGGTACGTCAGATAGTATTCGATCAGCGTCATTTGATTCACCTCGGTCAAAGTATACAATAAATTTGGCGCTATTACAATGCCTTGGAGTATCTTTCGGCAGAGCTACCGGGAAATCGGACATTTTCTTCCAAATGCCCAGAACCCGCCCCCTTGACTTAGCACAGAAGGCGGGATATAATATCCGTATACTGAAAGGATGGTAGGGACGTTATGAGAATTAAGATCACTGCCGACAGCACCTGCGACCTGTCTCCGGAACTGGTGCAGGAGAACAACATTGAAATTTTCCCGCTGTTCATTAACATGGGGGACAAGAGCTATCTGGACGGAGTGGACATCCATCCGGCGGATATCTTTGCCCATGTAGCGGCAGGCGGCGCGCTTTGCAGCACGGCGGCGGTTCCCATCGGCACCTACCGGGAGCGCTTCGAGGCGCTCTCCAGAGAGTATGACGCAGTGGTGCATGTGAATATCGGCTCCGGCTTCTCCGTGACGTATCAGAATGCATGCCTTGCGGCGGAGGATTTGCCCAATGTACGGGTCATTGACTCCAGAAACCTCTCCACCGGGCAGGGACATGTTGTAATGGAGGCCTGCAAGCTGGCCAAAACCGCCACTGATCTGGACGAAATGTGTGAGGAACTGAAGGAACTGACGTATCGGGTGGATGCCAGTTTTCTGCTGGACCGGCTGGATTATATGGTCAAGGGCGGACGGTGCTCGTCCGTGATGGCGCTGGGCGCGAATCTGCTGAAGCTCAAGCCCTGCATTGAAGTGGTCGACAATAA
>CAJMQR010000061.1 GCA_905215665.1 uncultured bacterium
CGCAGGCGGCGCAGCGTCTGAGCGAACGCTGTCTGGAGCCGCAGGATCTTGAATCCGTCGCACTGTGCGACGAGCGGACACTGTCGCTCTATCTGGAACAGGGAACTCTCAGCGACGCAGCCATCGCAGATTTGGTGCGGCGGCAGTTATTCTTCCCCTGCTTTTTTGGCGCGGCGCTCCACCTGACGGGCGTCGGGGAGTTTCTGGAGGCGCTGCGGCGCTTTACCGTGCCGCCGGTCTATCCGGAGGCTTTTGCCGCCCGTGTTTATAAGATCACCCGTGACCCGCAGGCCGGCCGTCTGACATGGCTCAAGGTCACCGGCGGCTGTCTGCGCGTCCGCACAACGGTTGCCTACACGCCGCGCGGCGGCGAGCCCATGGAGGAAAAGGTCATCCAGCTCCGGCAGTATTCCGGCGCCGGTTTTAAGCCCGTGGATGAGGTTCCGGCGGGCGAGGTCTGCGCGGTTGCCGGACTGAGTGCGCTGCGTGCGGGCGATGTGCTCGGCGCAGAGCCGGAGGGGATCCGTCCGCTTCTGAATCCCGTCATGACTTACCGTCTGAATCTGCCGCCGCAGTGCGACGTGCGCACGGCGCTGCCCAAGCTGCGCCAGCTGGAAGAGGAGGAGCCGCAGCTTCATATTGCATGGAACGAGCAGCTCCGGGAGCTTCAGCTTCAGTTCATGGGAGAGGTTCAGCTTGAGATCGTGAAAAGTCTGATCTCGGAACGCTTCGGCTGGGAGGTCACGATCGATTCCGGCCGCATTTCCTACCGCGAGACCATTGCCGCCCCCGTGGAAGGCGTCGGGCACTTTGAGCCGCTGCGCCATTATGCGGAGGTGCATCTTCTTCTGGAGCCGCTGCCCGGAGGCAGCGGGCTGGTTTTCTGCAGCACGTGCAGCGAGGATGTCCTCGACCGCAACTGGCAGCGGCTGATTCTGACACACCTGAAGGAAAAAACACATTCTGGCGTTCTGACCGGCTCGCCTATTACGGATATGAAGCTGACGCTGGCCGCCGGCCGCGCTCATCTCAAGCACACCGAGGGCGGCGATTTCCGTCAGGCGACCTACCGCGCCGTCCGGCAGGGGCTGATGCAGGCCCGGAGCGTTCTGCTGGAGCCGTACTACCGTTTTACTCTGACGGTGCCGCCCGAACAGCTCGGCCGCGCGATCAACGACATCCGCGCCATGTCCGGCACCTTCGGCGCGCCGCAGGAAACGCCCGGCGGGATGCAGCTCAGCGGCAGCGTGCCGGTGTCTGAAATGCAGGGCTATGCAGCCCAGCTTGCGGCCTACACGCGCGGGCAGGGGCGGCTGAGCTGTCTTGCGGAGGGCTACGCTCCCTGCCACAATACGCAGCAGGTCGTTGCGGAGCTGGGCTATGACCCGCTGCGCGATCCGGAAAACACGCCGGATTCCGTTTTCTGCGCCCACGGCGCAGGTTTTACGGTCCCATGGGATCGGGTTCCGGAGTATATGCATCTGGAAAGCGTTCTAAAAGCGCCCACACAGGCGGCTCCGGCGCCAAAGCTCCGGCCGCGGAACCTGGATCTGGATGAAAAGGAGCTTCAGGAAATCATGGAGCGTGAATTCGGCCCGGACAAGCGCAGTTACCGCCCCGCCCCTCCCGCAGTGCGGAGTGAGGAAATCACGCTGCCGCCGCCCAAGCAGGAATATCTGATCGTGGACGGCTACAACATCATCTTCGCCTGGGACGGCCTGCGCGAGCAGGCACAGACCGATCTTGCCGGCGCAAGGGATCGTCTTCTGGATCTGCTGAGCAACTACTGCGGCTACCATCCCTGTGAGCTGGTGGTCGTATTTGACAGCTAACGCGTCAAAGGCGGCGCCGGCTCACGCACAAAAGAGCGCAATCTCCGCGTCGTTTACACGCAGGAGGGACAGAGTGCCGATCAGTATATCGAAGCGCTGGCAGACAAGATCGGAAAAAATTACGCCGTCCGCGTCGCGACCTCCGACGCTCTGATCCAGCTCTCCGCCCTGCGCAGCGGCATTCTGCGGATGTCCGCCTCCGAGCTGCTCTGCGAGGTGGAGCGGGTCAACGAAAAGATTGCCGAGGTCATCCGCGGGCTCCACGAGGAATCGCGCCGCGCCTCCATCCGTTCCAATCCACTTCGCGGCCTGAAGCAGCAGGAGTAATAAGGGAAACCACGCGGCCGCGAAGCGGTGCATGCTACAAAATGAGAATTAATGGAGGAAATCATGGAATTCGGGTGGATAAATTTTCTGGGCGCAGGGATTGTCCTTGTCATGCTGCTTCCGAATCTCGTTTATGCGCTCAATAACCGGGGCGCAAAAAACAGATGCCAGAACAAGCTGATGAATGTGATCGAGCAGGTGGGCAGATACGGCTGCTTTCTTCTGATGTGGCTGCCGCTGCTTGTCTGGAAATTCGGGTTTCAAAAGCTTGAGCTGCTTGTAATCTATCTGTTTGGAAACGGGCTGCTGCTCTGTGCGTATCTTATCGTCTGGATTTTCTACTTCAAAGGAAAAAGCACTTGCAAATCGATGCTCCTCGCGATTCTTCCAACCTGTATTTTCCTGCTCAGCGGCCTGACGCTTCACCATTGGCTGCTGGTATTCTCTGCCGCTCTATTCGGCGTCGGACATCTTTACGTCACATGGCAAAACAGATAAAAGAAGCATCCGCAGGATGGCCTGCGGATGCTTCTTTTACTGACTGAACTGACAAAAGGGGTTATTAAGTATTCGTATCAGCGCCGTCTGAAGTGCTTTCTCCAATAATACTGGACATTCAGGAATTCCTGAACCTCCTGCTGCTGTTCCTCCGAGAGCGTGCGGTACAATACGCCGTCGGAAAGACAGATTCCGGTATTATGTACCGACTGGAATTCCTCAAACACATGGCTGGTATACTGCATATACTCGTCTCCGGTATAGCCCGCGAGCCGGAAGAACTCATTCATCAGGAAATTGGTGCCGATATCCGGTCCCTCGCCGGTAAAATCATTGTCAAGAACCTGCTTCGCCGCATCGTTCGCCCAAATGATATAAGGCGTGGCGTAAAAATTGTAAAAGCCCTCGTCCGTTTCCAGATCAAAATTGATTCCCAGCTCCGTATATGCCGATTCATTATTTCCCATCCACGGCATGTGATCGCCGAAGAGGATCAGCACCACGGGTTCGCTGCTGTCCTGCAGGGAGGACACCATATCCCGCAGTGCGTCATCAACATCGTCAATGATCGCGAAATAGTTGTTGAGATAATTGAAGGTCTCCTCCGTATAGCCCAGATCCTCGATGTAGGGATGGTCGAATTCTGCGCTTGCGGGATATGGGCCATGGCCCTGATAGGTGACAGTAAAGGAAAAATACTTTTCTCCCCGACCGGCCGCCTGCTCAAACAGCTCGACGACATGCGGCAGCAGCACGCTGTCCGGGCTCATATGCTCCCCGTCGTTCAGTTCCAGATAGGTATCCTCGTCAAAGTAATAGTTCTGGAAGCCCAGTTCCTGATTGACGTTTGAACGATTGTAGAACCAGTGATAGAAGGGATGACTGCCCTCCACGGTATATCCCTGTTCGCGGAAGTACCACACATAGGAATTGGTCGCCTTGCGGAAATTCGGCAGCTGCGTCAGCCCGGTCAGAAACTGGCGCTCCGGGATATTGGTGCCGCCGCCAAAGGCATAGCTCAGCGTGTTTCCGCTGTATGACTCCTGCTGCAGTTCGTGCAGGAAGGCATAGGGATCCTCTGTAAACTGCAGCTCGTCAAAGCGTGTGAAATCCGAGTAGGCTTCGAGCATACAGGCAATCACATGGACCTTTTTCTCCTCCGGAATGTCCGTATACTCATACTGCGCCAGCACGGTTTTGGCCTGTTTTTCATTGTAAGACTCCGGCGCGTGGTCTAGTCCCTTTGAGGTGCTGCGGAGGAAGGGATACAAAAAGCCGCGGTTCTGGAACTGATGCGACTCGCTCCAGTAATTCAGGAAAGAAACCTCACGGTAGGTCTTTTCATAGACCGTCTCCGACAGATAGAGCGTCTTATAGCCGACTGCCGCGGTCAGCAGAAGTACCATCACCATCGCGAGGCGAAAGCGCGGCTTATGCGGGCGATAGTGCAGATAAAATGCAAAAACCGCAACCGCAAGCACCGCCGCAGCGATCACAAGGATCATACTTCTGCTCAAAACGATCTTATAGTTGTTCGTCATCGCGGTGGCTTCCTTGGCGAGCAGCACGTCTTCAAAGACAAAGGGATCTCCGCGGAAGATCAGCTTGAAGTAGTTGATCCACGTCAGGACAAGCGTCAGCGCCGACGTTCCAAGCGCCGCGGCCGCCGCGCTGTTGCACAGGTAATACAGCAGGAACATGAGTAGCACCACCGGCGCAATGTTCAGCAGCAGCACTGCCGGAGAGGACCGATAGGAGCTGAGCAATTCAGCCGGATTCTCCGCTCCGCCGGCAGCATAATGCAGCGAGACATAGCCGAGAGCGACGGCATATACAAACATCGCGGCATAGGTCAGCACCGCATGAATGGCAATCTCCTTGATGTACCGGCGGCGATCCGCCGTCATCCATTTCCCGTAGACATAGATCTTCCGGGCGGCGTCCTTCATAATCGGTGCGCGCAGCGTTCCGTAAGCCGTGTACGGCTCTTCGCCGGCGGCCAGTTCGCGCTCCGTGCGGAAATTTTCAAAGCTGCACGTTTCCATATCATAAGCATTGGCATGGAGCTTCAGGCCATATGCTTCACAGAAAGCGGAAAGCACCCGCTCCGGCTGATCCGAGACAACCTCAATCTCCTGCGAAGGCAGGAAAATCTTCTGTTTTTTGAAATAGCGGCTGAGCTTATCATCAAGCCGCTTCACCTGTTTCAGAAAGCTCCAGCGTTTCCTGAGATACTTCTCTCTGCCGCCCGGACGGAAGAGATAGAGAAAATCCGCCGCGATATGCGCGGGAACAAACCGAAGCAGCGAGGGCTGCCGGCGCCAGCAAAAGGCGAAGAACTTCCGTTCCAGCCGTTTGCGGCAAATCACATTTTCAAATACTGCAAGTTCTTTCAAGTGTTTTTCCTTCTCTGCGCCGCACTGGAAATGCGGCAGTGTTTTCTGTGGGTTTGAGGGTTAGGGTTCAGATTCGGACGGCTCCTCCGGTTCCTGCGCTGCCGTAGTCTGTGTTCTGTCGTAGGTCCGGTCGGCGTCGGCCAGCGTCCGGGCCGTGGCGGAATGATGAAATACGCAGTCCACCGCCGGCGTGATAGAGGAGATTTTACCTCTCGTGACATAGATCGCATAGCTCTTGAATACCACCGGACAGATCGGCGCCGTTTCCAGAAGATTCCTGCACAGATCCGGATAATTACCGGTGTTCTCCAGGGAGGAGACGCACTGACCCAGAAGCGTCGCGCTGGAAATGCCGCCGTAGCTCAGATAGCCGTCGGAATCAAAGAAGACGGAGAGATCAAAATTGGCCGTGAGCCGTACCTCCCCGTAATACAGGTCAAAATTTCCCTCATAGAGTTCCGACTTGTATTCCTTCAGCGGCAGCGCTTTCAGATTCAGCCAGATCCCGCAGCCGCGAAAATCCTCGATCAGTTTTTCCGCCACGGCAATCCGGGTCGGATCGTCGGAACAGACGAGAAACGTCCCCGGAGACTCCGCGGTGGAGGCAACGCCGCTGTTATTGACCGCCGCACGAAAGCGCGGCAGATCATAGGCATATTTTGCGGCAAGCTGCACGTCATAAAGGTCGGAGTCGGGAGAGCAGGGCAGCATCGTCGGAATGGCAAAGCCGCCGTATATGCCGTTGCTCAGGGTCTCGCGGTCCACCATCCAGGTCACAGCCGCACGCAGCGCCGTATTGGAAAACAGGCCCTCGGCGGTATTGAAGCCAATATAGTGCAGCACCGTGGTGGGAACCTCCCACACCTCAAAGTCGCAGCGGTAGCCAACCGCGGCGGCCGCGTTCGGATCACAGTAGACAAGATCCGTATTCCCGAACTCAAAATGATCACGGATCTCGTTTGGCGTATCTCCCGCCTCCAGAGTGATTGTCTGGGTGTTCACCGCCGGCGGCTGCTCCTGCCACCAGTGCGCATTGCGCCGCAGGAGATTTCCGTCGATGGCATAGGCCCCGGTTCCCACCGGCGCCGCGTCCTTTACGGTGTCCGCCTTCGCAATGGGGACATCCAGCATCAGGGAAAAGTTTTCATAGGGGGTATCCAACGTGATGCAGACGGTGTCTTCCTCCTGAACGGCGATCTCCGTCACATGGGAAAGTCTCCCCGCGTACAGCTCGCTGTCCCGGGCCGCGTTCAGGGACGCAACCACATCCAGCGCCGTCAGAGGGGTTCCGTCGGAAAAGCTGACGGCAGGCAGGAGCTTGTAGTAATAGGTCCGGCCGTCTTCCGAAACGGTAAAGCTGTCGCACAGCAACGGCTCCGCCCGGAACTGGTTGGACACAACGAACAGGCTCTCAAAAACAAGAGAAAAGACCGCGCGGTTCACCGTGGCGGCACAAGTGTAGGGATTCAGGCCGTAGGCGGGCAGGTAGGACATGCCGAAGCTGCCGTCCTCCCGGTCTGCGGTCTCCGGCGGCTCCGGAAGCGTCTCCGATTCAGACAACTGGGAAGGCTCCGCACTCTCCTGCCCCGCGCAGCCGCAAAGGAGGAAAAGTGCCACCGCGAGACAGGCCGCGAGAAACCGTTTCATCTCTTTCCCTCCTTATTCTCTGAGCATGATCACCGCAGCCAGGGAGCCGCGGCGGCCGCCGGTGACGCGGTGCGACCAGAAGCGATCCGGCCGGCAGGCGGTACAGTCGTCCGAAATGTCGATCTGCGTCACGCCGGCGCGCCCCAACCAGATGGCGTTCAGCCGTTTCAGATTTACATAATATTTTTCTCCGGACGGGCGGATCGCCGGTTCCGCATCCCTTCCAAGCGCGGAAAACATCGCCTCCGGCACATCCGCGTCCGTTTCAAAGCAGCATTCTCCGATACACGGGCCGATGGCCGCGCGGAGATTCTCCGGACGCGAGCCGAATTCCGCCCGCAT
>CAJMQR010000062.1 GCA_905215665.1 uncultured bacterium
AGCTGGGAGCCGGTCGTCTGCTCCACCACGCGCCGTCCGGCAAAGCCGACCAGCGCCTTCGGCTCGGCCAGAATGATATCCGCCTGCATTGCAAAGGAGGCGGTTACGCCGCCCGTAGTCGGATCCGTCAGAACGGCTATGTACAGAAGCCCGGCCTCGCTGTGGCGTTTCACCGCGCCGGAGCATTTGGCCATCTGCATCAGAGAGACGACGCCCTCCTGCATCCGCGCACCGCCGGAGGCGGTAAAGCCGATGACCGGCAGGCGCTGCTCGAGCGCCAGTTCAAACAGCCGGGTGATCTTCTCGCCCACCACGGAGCCCATGGAGGCCATGATAAACTGAGGATCCATCACAAACGCGGCACACATCACGCCGCCGATGGAGGCCGTGCCGCACAGCACCGCCTCCTGCTCGCCGGTGGCAGCTCTTGCCTTCTCCAGCTTTTCCGCATAACCGGGAAAATGCAGAAAATCAACACTGGTCAAATTTCGGGCAATCTCCTGAAAGCTGTCCGGATCAAAAATCTGCAAGATGCGTTCTCTGGCCGTCATGCGAAGGTATTTACCGCAGGCGGGGCAGACCTTGTTTTCCGCCAGCAGCTCGTCATAGCGATGCTCCGTGCGGCACGCGGGGCACACGACCGGCGGCTTCGGCGTTTCCGCCGCCGGTGCGCGCTCCTGCGTGCGCTCCCGAAGCAGTTCAAGGATCATCACAGGATTCCCTCCTCCCGCAGTTTGCTGATACCGGACAAATCCTCCACGGCAAACGCGCGGCAGCCGGGAAGATTCTTTGTTGCCAGACGGCGCAGCACGCTGCCGGCGCCGCATTCTATAAAGGTATCGAACCCCTGTGCGTGCAGCTCCTGCATGATTTTCGCCCAGCGCACCGGGTGGTTGATCTGTTCAAAAAGCAATGTCCGCACATCCTGCCCGTAAGGCATGGCCGTCCGGTTGGAATAAACCGTGATCTCCGGCGTCCGGAAGGGGATGTTGCTGATATAAGCATGAAACTGGCGCGCCGCCTCGTCCATAAAGGGCGAATGGAAGCCGCTGCTGACCTTCAGAGGTACGCTCCGTCCGCCGGCCGCCGCCACATCCTGACAGAACTGTTGCAATTCCGTCCGATCGCCCGCCACGGCCACCTGCCCTTCGCAGTTATAATTGACGGGGTATACGTGGGAATAGGCGGCGCAGAGACGTTCCACCGTCTCGTCAGACAGCCTGACCACGGCTGCCATCGTCGCGTCAAACTGTGCGGAAGCAGCCGCCATATAACTGCCTCTTGCGCAGGCCAGACGGAAGCCGGTCATTGCATCGCAGGCGCCCGCAAAGGCCAGCGCCGGAAGCTCTCCCAGAGAAAAACCGGCCGCCGCTTCGGGAAGGACACCGTTTTCACGCAGCGCCAGCGCCGCGGCAAGATCCGCCAGATACAGGCAGGGCTGGGTATTCTCCGTTCGCTGCAGAGTCTCTTCGCTGCCCTCAAACATCTGGTGGAGCGTCCCGGGACGGTATTCCTCCGCGGCGTCAAACAGTACGCGGACGGCGGCGTAGTTTTCATAAAGTTCCTTGCCCATGCCGCTGTGCTGCGCGCCCTGGCCCGAAAACAGGAAAGCTGTTTTTCCCATGATTCTATCCTTTCAAATTGCATATACTGGTTTGAATTTCGACGTATTTCTTCAAATGCCACTTTACCAGCGACAAAAAAAGTTGCAATGGACAATTTGGTCCGCATGTGTCAAAACCGCGCACCCGTTCCCGAATGTCAGATTTTTCTGCATTTTACATTTATTTTTTCCAGGAAGCAATGAGATCGCGGCATTCCGGAAAGCGGATCCGTCACCGTATCCCTTTGCCGCAATCATATCATATTTTCTGCAATTTGCAAGATTTTTAACAGAAAAAGCGCTTGACAAACTTTCCGGCCGGTGATACAATAGCAAGGCAAAAGGAAGTAGGCCGGTCACCCGTCCTCGCCTCCCGCTTCGGCAAAGAGGTCTGATATCGAAAGTTCCGCGCCGTGGGCGCGGTGTGTTCGGTTGCGGGTGCTGCGGCATCCGCATTTTTTGTATTTGTAATGGAGGTGCTTTACCATCGGCAAATTAGATCATCAGCTCAATGAAGAAATCCGCGACAAGGAAGTCCGCCTGATTGCTTCCGACGGAACCATGGTCGGTATCGTCTCATCCGAATCTGCGCTGGCAATGGCCGAGGAGCAGGAGCTGGATCTCGTGAAGATCTCTCCCAACGCCGTCCCGCCCGTCTGCAAGATCATGGACTACGGCAAGTTCCGTTTTGACCAGCTCAAGAAGGAAAAGGAAGCTCGTAAAAATCAACGGGTCGTTGAGATCAAGGAGATCCGTATGTCTCCCGGCATCGACACAAACGATCTGAACGTCAAGATGCGAAACGCGATGAAGTTCCTGAAGGAAGGCAATCGCGTCAAGGTCACCGTGCGCTTCCGCGGCCGTGAGATGGCCCACACCGAGATTGGTGAACAGCTTTTGATCCGGTTTGGCGAAGGATGCGCCGAAGTGGCAAACGTCGAAAAGAGTCCCAAGCTCGACGGCAGGCATATGTCTTTGTTCCTGTCGCCGAAAACCGCAAAATAATTACAAAGGAGAAGTACCATGCCGAAACTCAAAACCCACAGCGGTGCCAAGAAGAGATTTAACCTCACAAAGACCGGTAAGGTCAAGAGAGCGCACGCATTCAAGAGCCATATCCTCACCAAGAAAGACACCAAGCGCGGCCGCCGCCTGAGAAGCACGACCTACGCGGATGTCACCAACGTCGAGAGCATCAAAAAGATGATCCCGTACAAATAATCGGATAGGAGGATTCAAACATGGCAAGAATTAAAGGCGCAATGATGACGCGCAAGAGAAGAAATAAAGTCTTAAAGCTCGCAAAATCCTACTGGGGTTCCAAGTCGACCCACTTCAAGATGGCGAAGCAGGCCGTCAAGAAGTCCGGCGTCTATGCATATATTGGCCGCAAGCAGAAGAAGCGCGATTTCCGCCGTCTGTGGATCGCCCGCATCTCCGCCGCCGTCAAGCCCTACGACATGAATTATTCCCGTTTCATGAACGGTCTGAAGAAGGCCGGCATCGAAATGAACCGCAAGAGCCTGTCCGAGCTGGCCATCAACGATTCCGCCGCGTTCGGCGCGCTGGTTGACACCGCCAAGAAGGCTCTGTAAGACCCTCAAATGCAAAATCAGCAGGCCGCTCCCGTTTTTGGGGAGCGGCCTTTTCCATGTGTGTTTTGGCGCACGCTTCTCAGGCCAGTCCGCTGCGCGCCAGCGCCCGCAGGTTTTTCGACAGCAGGATCAGCTCCTGAGACAGGCGCACCGGCTCGTTGTCCGCGACGACGTAGTTTTCAATCGTCACCTGCGACAAATCCATCATCCGGCGCAGCTCGTCCTGAATATAGTGCATCTGCACGCAATGCGGCGATTCGTCCACCGTGGCAAAAATCAGGCGTCTGACCTTTCCGGTGTAGAGCATCCCGCCGATCTTCGGAATGGCCATGTTGACGTGGCATTGCTCAAGGCAGAGTTCAAAGACATGCTCCGTAAGCGCTTTCAGCTTTGCGAAGCCCTCGGGCTGCATCGCCGGCAGGCAGCTTCCGACAATCAGAACCGTCTCACCCACGTCGTAGATATTGCTTTTCATCAGATCTTTCATATCCGTCTCTTCCTTTATGTCCGTATACCGCAGAGAAGCCGCCGGGCTTCCGGCATCTCCGCTGCCAAAGCTTCCGCGGGGAAGGTATCCAAAAAAAGCCGGAGCAAAGCGGACTTTGCCCCGGCATGGAGCAGGTGAGGGGAATCGAACCCCCCTATTCAGCTTGGGAAGCTGATGTTCTACCAATGAACTACACCTGCATTGCCTGTATTATAGCAGGTCCGTCTCAAAAAATCAATCCCTTTTTTCTTCTCTCCCTGCGTGCAGATTCCGATTGCTTATTTCCCCTTCTTATATTATAATGGTTGCATCAGTTTGATTGGAATGTGAAAGAATGAGAATCATCCATATGATCTCCGGCGGCGATGTCGGCGGTGCAAAGACACACGTGCTGTCGCTGCTGGACGGACTCAATAAAACGGAAGATGTTCACCTGATCTGCTTTACGGAGGGCGAATTTGCACAGGAAGCACGGCGTCTGGGGATCCCCACCACCGTTCTGTGCGACGGTTCGCTCTTCTCCGTTCGCAGAAGGATTCTCGCCATGATCCGTCACGACGGTTATCAGGTCATCCACTGTCACGGCGCGCGCGCCAATATGATGGGGATGCTGCTGCGCCGCCGCGCCGCCATTCCCGTCATTTCCACCATCCACAGCGATTACCGGCTGGACTATATGGGCAGGCCCTTCGCGGCACTCACCTACGGCACGATCAACAAGTTCTCTCTCCGGCGGCTGGACGCCTGGATCGGCGTTTCCGACGGCATGTCCCAGCTTATGATCTCCCGCGGCTTTGACCCGCAACGCATCTTTACGCTGTACAACGGCATTGATTTCACACTCCGGCAGGACTTCCCTCCCCGCGAGGCATATCTGCGGGAGCTTGGCGTGAAGCTGGAGCCGGACAGCGTGGTTTTTGGCATTGCAACGCGCATCTCGCCCCTGAAGGATATGGCCACGCTGATTCGCGCGTTTGCGGGAGCTCTGCAATCTTATCCGCACATTCGCCTTGTCATCGCAGGCGACGGCCCGCAGGAAGCGGAGATGCGGAGACTGGCGGACAAGCTCTGCCCGCCGGGAAGCGTCTGCTTTGCCGGTTGGGTGAAAGAGATCAACCGTTTTTATCACGCGCTGGACGTCAATCTTCTGACCTCTCTGTCCGAAACCTTCCCCTACGCGCTGACGGAAGGCGCCAGAATGTCCTGCGCCACAATCTCCACCGACGTGGGCGGTATTCCCTATCTGATCGACGACGGCGTCAACGGCCTGCTGTTCCATCCGAAGGATGCGGCCCGTCTGACGGAGCATATCTGCTTTTTTGCCTCGCATCCGCAGGCGCGCAGGGAAATGGGCCATGCGCTTTATGAAAAGGCGCGGCGCATGTTCTCCTTCGACACCATGGTGCAGACGCAGAAGAAATACTATGAAATCCTGATCCGGCGCGCTGGACGTCCCATCTTTCTGCGGGACGGTGCCGTGATCAGCGGTGCCTACGGTCTGGGCAACGGCGGAGACAACGCAATTCTCGACGCCATTGTCGCGCAGCTCGGCCATATTGACCCCGACCTTCCCATTTGCGTTCTCAGCCGCAGGCCGAAGCAGACGCGCCTCGGCGCGCATGTGAGCGCCGTTCACTCCTTCCGTCTCCTGAAAATCTGGCGTTTGCTGCGCCGTTCCGATTTCTTCCTCAGCGGCGGAGGTACGCTGCTGCAGGATGTAACCAGCACGCGTTCCCTCCGGTATTATCTTTTCATTCTCTGGTTGGCCTCCCATGCCGGCTGCCGCGTAATGCTCTACGGCTGCGGAATCGGTCCCATCCGGGGAAAACGCAACCGAAAGCTGACGGCGCGTATTCTCGATCGCTGTGTGGGCGTCATCACCGTCAGGGACGGATATTCGGCGGATCTTCTGGAGGAACTCGGCGTTACCGTCCCCCGCATCCATGTCACCGCCGACCCAGCCCTGCTGAGCCAGCCGCTTCCTGCGGACGCCGCGCGCAGTTATCTGCTGCGCTGCGGTCTGGAAAAAGGCAGGCACTATGTCATGCTGGCGCTGCGGACATGGGAGGGTTTTGAGGAGAGGATTCCCGCCTTCGCCGCAGCGGCGGAATACGCCTGCCGCGAATATGGCCTGATTCCCCTCTTCTGTCTGATGGAGGAAAAATCGGATGCACCGGCTGCCCATGCCGTGGCAAAACGGCTGCGCTGTCCATACCTTACAGTTCAGGCAGGCAACTCCGGCGGTGAGATTCTTGCCTTGGTACACCGCATGTCTCTCGTGATCTCCATGCGGCTGCATGCGCTGGTCTTTGCCTCCGGGCAGGGCGTCCCGCTGGTCGGCGTCGTTTACGACCCAAAGGTCAGCGCCTTCCTCGACCATCTCGGTCAGGATCTGTATCTCCCCCTGCAGGAAACCAACGGCGCCGCCCTCTGCGACCTCATCGACGCCGCGCTTGCCGAACGCCGTTTTGAGGGCGAAAATATCCGGCGTCTGCGCCGGCTCGCAGAAGAAAATGAGGAGATTCTGCGTTCCTATCTCGACGGAGAATAAGATATGGTCCTGCATAGAACCAAAAAAACAAAGCGCAATATTAAAACTATATATTTCATCTGGGAGGAATAATTATGAAACGTATCACCGCAATCTTTTTGGCAGTTTTCCTGCTGCTCTCACTGACCGCCTGCATGTCGAACAAGCAGACCGGCGCGCTGAAAGAAATAACCTTTGAAGTGACACATGCAGACGGAAGCGTCAAGGAATTCTCCATTCAAACCGACGCCGAAACTCTGGCCGAAGCGCTAACAAAAGAGGGGCTGATCGTGGAAAGCGCCGGCAGCGCAGGATTGTACGACGTGATTGACGGAGAAAAAGCCGACTGGAACGACGGCGAAGCATGGTGGTGCATCTCAAAAGACGGCACACCGCTGAGCGTCGGCATGAAACAGACACCGCTGGCCGACGGCGATCATTTCGAGGCTGTCTTTACCCGCGGATATGACCAGTAAAATGTCTTAAAGCGCAGCGCCGTTTGTTCTCTTATTTTTCAAAAACTGCCATGCACGGCTGCCGGTGGCAGCCGTGCAACCATTGGATATGAATACATATTTATCCATATTCCTGTATTTATTCTCATTTATTATGTTTTGTTATGCTCTGTCTCAGCGACAAATGTTTGTAATATGAGAACTTTTTTGGAAACGTTTTATTGTTATCAAGCATTGTTTTGTGCTTATTTACTGAAATAAAGTCCCGAAGGGAAAAAGAGGAAAAAAGGCGTTTGATTTTCCTGTATTCGTAAAATATTCATAAAAAA
>CAJMQR010000063.1 GCA_905215665.1 uncultured bacterium
CGCGAGCGCCGCGACCGGGAGGTTTTTCAGAGGGAAATGCACGTTCTCATAAAAAATCGTGCTGCCGGACAGCTCCGTCGTGTGGCTGCCCGCGCCTATGACCGTAGCCCGTATGGTCTCTCTTGCCCGGAGATACTGCCCGCGGCACAGGGCGGAGCCCGCGATTGCCCGGCCGAGAAGTACGCCCAGATCGCCGTAGCGGAAAGCGCCGGCGGTATTTGTCTCAATCAGATCCGCAACGCCGCCGGAGAAGGAGAGCAGCGGCCGGCCTGAAAGGACGGGAAGCCTGTCGGTGATGAATTTTTCAAGCAGCCCGCTTTTTCCCCGCAGGCCGACAGCCTCCTCCAGCACCTGCACCAGCAGGGAAGTGACGCGCTCCAGCGCCTCCGGCGCGGGTACGGCGCCGATGGGGAAAGTGAAAAAGGGCTGCAGAACCGGCGAGAGATAGGTCAGCCGTCCGGCTTCATCGAATTTCATCAGGCGCCCGCCGACATTCAGACAGCCGGTATCCTTCAACGCGCCGTTTTCGAAGAGCGCAAGGTTCGTCGTGCCGCCGCCGATATCGAGATTGAGAACGGCGCAGCGGTGCGCGAGCGAATAATCCTGGCTGCCGGAGCCCTTTCCCGCAAGAACGCTTTCCAGCGCGGGGCCCGCCGTGGCGACGACGAAATCACCCGCGTAGCCGGACAGGGCGCCGAGCACGTCGCGGGCGTTTTCCTTGCGCGCGGTTTCGCCGGTGATGATGATCGCGCCCGTGCGGATGTCCTCCTTCCGGAAGCCGGAGGCCGCGTATTCCGCGTCGATGATGCGGCGCACGCCCTCGGCGTCGATCACGGTGTCGGACAGCAGGGGCGTAAAATGAATCCGGCTGCGGTAAAGCACCTCTTTTTCCGAAATGGCGAACTTCGGTACGCTGAAGGCCGCGCCTTCATCCCGAACCGTGAGACGGGAGAAAATGAGCTGTGTGGTTGTGGTGCCGATGTCGATGCCGACGGAGAGGATCGTTTCCCCCTTCATAAAGCTGCCTGCAGGAGGAAATGCAGATCCTCCAAGGTGACGGGGCGGGGATTTGAGGCGGCGCAGGGGTCCTCCAGCGCCGCGCGGCAGAGACTGTCCGCCTTTGCAAGCACGTCGCCGCGTTCCAGACCGGCGGCGGTGAGACTTGCGGGAAGCTCCAGCCTGCGCCGCAGGCGGCGGATTGCAAAGACCAGCCCGTTCGGACCGGCCAGACCGCAGAAGGACGCCAGCGCGGCATAGGGCGCGGGGACAGCCTGCGCGTTGAAGCGAAGCACATGGGGCAGGAGAATGGCATTCAGCCGTCCGTGCGCAAGGTGAAAGGCTCCACCCAGCGCGTGCGAAAGCGCGTGACAGATGCCGAGGCCGGCATTGTCGAAAACGATTCCCGCCATAGTTGCCGCCTGATGGATTTCACCGCGCACCGAAAGATCGCCCTGATACGACGCCGTGAGACGCTCCAGAACCATCCGGAAGGCGGCGGAGGCAAAGGCGGTGGTAAAGGCACTGGCGTTTTTCGCGGCGATGGCCTCCAGACAGTGCGCAAGGACGTCCATTCCCGCGTCCGCAATCAGACCCCTGGGCAGACCGCGCAGAAGTGAATCGTCCAATATGGCGGCCTGCGGGCGGATGTTTTCTTCGATCAGAGGGTGTTTGACACCCTCATGCGTCAGAATGGCAAAGGATGTGACCTCGGAACCGGTGCCGGAGGTGGTGGGAATGGCGATGAGCCGTGCCGCGGACTGCGACAGGGAGAGAATCCCTTTCGCGCAGTCAATGGCGGAGCCGCCCCCCAGCGCAAGGACGGTATCCGCTTCGGTTTCGTGAAGCCGCCGCACACCCTCCGCGACCAGAGAGAGCGTTGGTTCGCCTCTGATCTGGTCGAAAATCTGCACCTGCGCGTCCGGAAGGTGGGAGACAATCTGCTCGGCCGTGCCGTTTTTTGTAAAAAAGGGATCCGTGACCAGGAAAACGCGCTTTGCGCCCAGGGATTCCAGAGCCTGCAGGGCATTTTCCCCAAAGTATAGCCGTGTACTGCAAACGAATGTATGCATCCTCTCGCCTCTTTTCTCCCGTAGTATTTCCTGCGGCGGCAAAAAAATGTGAAAGGCAGAAAAAAAGTTGGACAAATCCGGTTGACAGGGCGCGAAAAATGTGGAAGAATAGACGAAAAGGAGTGGTTGGAATGTCCGAGACAATCAAAGGGAATTGCCCGCATTGCGGGAAACCGCTGGAGATCCCGGCGGAGCTGGAAGAGTTCTCCTGCCTGTACTGCGGCGAACGGATGCCCACGCAGCGATTGACTGCGCCGGAAAAACAGACGGAGTGTTCGGAGGAGGACAGGCGCTATCTTCGGGAAAAGTTGGCTGCCGCCGCTCTGAATTATCCGGATTATTTCAAAAAACTGAGCAAAAAGGACTTTTTTCCGGCTTTTGAGACCTATGAGACGGAAAACCGGGCGGTCTTTGAACGTCTGGAGGCCTGCGCGCCGGAAAACGATGCGGAACGCGCCGAGATGCTCCGAAGCGTCTGCGGGGATCTGATGGATGATATTGCCGCGGGGATGGAAGCCGATCCGCGCTGGGCGAAGAAACACAGCCGCAGCGAGGTACTTTTTGAAAAAAAGGTCGTGCTGGCCATTTTCATGACGCCGGCTCTGCGGAAGCAGGAGCTCAGCGTTGCCGAACCCTTCTGCCAGACGCTGCACGGTGTCTGGATGGAGCGCTATCCCAAAGAGCAGTGGACGCCGGGCAATTATGAGACGCTGATCGGCGGCTTCAAGAAGTTCAAATTCTGCTTTATCACGACCGCGACCTGCGTTCACGAGGGAAAGCCGGACGACTGTGCGGAGCTGACGGCTTTCCGTGCCTTCCGCGACGGCTGGCTGCGGGCGCAGCCGGAGGGAGAGGCGCTGATCCGCGAGTATTACGACATCGCGCCTGCCATTGTGGCCTGCGTGGAATACTGCGACGATCCGGATGCCCGCTATGACGAGATCCGCAGACGCTGGCTGGAGCCCTGCTACCGCGCGCTGCAGGAACGGCGCCCCGCCGAGTGCCTTGCGGCCTACCGGGATATGGTGTCTGTACTGAAAGAAAAATACCTGCACTGAACAGGAAAATGGCAGAACCACAGCCGGAGGCTGTGGTTCTCAATTTTTATGATTCGTTTTCCAAAACGTCACACTTTGGTAACATAACGGCTTTATGATGAAGCCATCAAAGCAAGCAGTAAAGGAGCTGAACATCATGAACGAAGAATATCAGAATTTTAAATCCGGGCAGCAGGAGCCGGAACAGCCTGAAGCGCCGCAGGAGGCTGTGCCGCAGTACACCGCACCGGAGATGCCGCAATATAATCAAGCGTACAGCGCATATAACGCATACCAGACCCCCGCTGCACCTCCGCAGAAAGCGCCGAAGAAGAAGCGCTGGGGACTGCGGATTGCACTGGTGGCGCTCTGCTGTGCACTGATCGGCAGCGCCGCAGGCGGCGCGATCGTCGGCGGTGTGATGCACAGCATGTATAAGGACGAAATCCGGAAGACCCAGATGGAGGAGCCTTCGTCCCAGCCGACCACGCCGTCCGAATCCGACCAGCAGGTCATCCAGACCAAGAATCCCTCCTCTCAGCTTACCCCGGCGGAGATTTATGAAAAGAATGTTTCCGCAGTCGTCAGTATTTCCAATCAGGCGACAACCAATGTCTTCGGACAGATTACTTCTACCGCGAGCTCCGGCACCGGCTTCGTCATCTCCGCCGACGGCGAGATCCTGACGAATTACCATGTGGTCAAGGGTGCAAGCAAGCTGACGGTCACGCTGAACAGCGGCGATACCTACGAAGCCAAGGTCATCGGCTATGAAGAGGACAGCGATGTCGCCCTCATCAAAATCGAAGCGGAAAACCTGTCCACCGTTCAGCTCGGTGATTCTTCTTCGCTGCGCGTCGGCGATGAGGTTGCCGCGATCGGCAATCCGCTGGGTGAGCTGACTAACACGATGACCGTGGGCTATGTCAGCGCACTGGACCGCTATATCAATACGGACGGTTCTCCCCTCAATATGATGCAGATCGATGCGGCGATCAACTCCGGCAACTCCGGCGGCCCGCTGTTCGACATGAACGGCAATGTCGTGGGAATCACCACGGCGAAGTATTCCGGTACCACCAACAGCGGCACGACCATTGAGGGCATCGGCTTTGCCATTCCGATCGATGACGTCAAGAGCATTCTGGACGATCTGCGCACGAACGGCAGAGTGACAAACCGCGCCTATATCGGTATCGTTGCGCGCAGCGTTTCCTCCGACGAGTCGGAAAAGTTCGGACTTCCGCTCGGCGCGCTGGTGGACTCCGTGGAGGAGGGCGGCAGCGGTGAAAAAGCCGGCCTGCAGCGCTATGATATCATCACCGCCATCGACGGCAAAACCGTTGAGACCATTGACCAGCTTTCCTCCGCGCTGAAATCCTACCGCGCCGGAGATCAGGCAACCCTGACCATCTACCGCTCCGGCCAGTCCATGGATATCGCCGTGACCTTCGGCGAGAAGCCGCAGACGACGCAGTCCACGCAGGAGCAGACCGTGCAGCCTTCCGAAGAGACACCCTCGGAGCAGAGCGGCGGCTGGGGCTTCCCGTGGAATATTCTTCCCTGATGTTTTCTGATTCTTCCTTCTCTTTTTCCCTCTTTTTTGCCCGCACACTTCACGTGTGCGGGCATTTTTATACTGATATTCAATTAAAATGTTTCATTCGGCAGAATGGAACATTTTAATATGAAGATCATAATGAGACGGGTATCTATGATTTTCTATTCCGAAAATCATAGATACGACAACGCCGTCAGGCGGTGTCTTCTCAATAGAATGAAACAATTCTATTGAGAAATAGTATTATATGTCTCAGAATTTTTTATACTTTATTCTCAAATATACATTGACAGGCGAGGTATCTTGTGCTATAGTGGGCACAGAAAGCATCCGGGAAAAGGATGGACTTTGAAACGGGGAGGCGTGCGGATGTTGATTGCAGCAGACCTCATACGAGGGCATACGGAAACCATCATTCTGGCACAGCTCATGAAGCGCGACAGCTACGGCTACGAGATCAATAAGACGATCCGCGCGATTTCTGACGACCGCTATGAGCTGAAGGAGGCCACATTATATACGGCCTTCCGGAGACTGGAGGAGACGGGTCAGATCGTTTCCTACTGGGGACAGGAGGCGACCGGCGCGCGCCGGCGCTATTACCGCATCACGGACGACGGCCGGAGAGCTTACTGGCAGCAGGTGCAGACATGGGATGCCGCAAAACAAATCATCGATAAGCTGATAGAACTGGAGGGGAAGGAAGATGCGCAATAAGCTCATTTGCTATATCGAGGGGCTGTTTGAGGGAGTGCCGGACACGCCCCAGGTCAGAGAACTGAAAGAGGAGATCCTGCAGAACACGCTGGATCGCTATGACGAGGAGTGCTCCAAGGGCGCGGCGGAGACGGTCGCTTACAACACCGCGGTTATGAGCATAGGCGACGTTGACGGGCTTCTGGCGGAGTTCCGCAGCCCGAAAAAGGAGAAGAAGGGCTTCCGCCGCGTCTGTCTGGCGATTGCCATCGCGCTGTATATTCTCTGCGTGGTTCCGCCGATCATTGCCGATGCGCTGGGTTGGCCGGACGCAGTGGGGGCCAGCCTGATGTTCCTGCTGATCGCGGCGGCAACGGTGCTGCTTGTGCTTCGCGGCGGGCGGGAAAAGACGGACCCCGCCCCTGCGGCGGAGCCTGTGTCCGGAACGCCGGTGCAGACGGCTGCCTGCCCGGGTGTGAACGCCGCGCCCGCACAGCAGGAGGGACCCCGTGCTGGCACCATCCTGCGCCGCGTTCTGACGCCCATCTACTGGGTTGCGGCCGTGTGCCTTTTCCTGGCGGTGGGCTTTGTGGGGAGCTGGTATGTTGCGTGGGTGATCTTCCCGCTGGCCGGCGGCCTCGGGGACGTCATTTCCGGAATCGTCTACATGGCTATGGGAAGACATGGCGCCAAAAAGTTTGTTGACGGCATTCTGCTGCTTGCGGCGGTGGCCGTCTATCTGAAGATCTCCTGTGATTCCGGTGCGTGGTGGATCACGTGGCTGGTGTTCCCGATCTATGCCGCCCTCACGGGCATCGTCAGCGGGATCTTCACGCTTGCGACGGGAGGAAAACAATGAAAGGAAAAGCAATTACAAAAATCGTGATCTGCTCCATTGTGACGGTGGTTCTGATCGGAATCCTGTCGGCGGGAGTAGCTGCCGGAAAGCTTTTTGCGGAAAAAACGGACGGAAGCCACGGCCTTCTGGAAAAGATTCAGTCCGTGATCAGCATCGGGGAGAACGGGCTGACGGTTGGAGATGCGATTATTTACAAGGATGGGGAAAGCTACAGCACCGGCAGTGCCAGACTCACGGAACAGGTGCGGGAGCTTGAAATCCACTGGCCCTACGGTTCCGTGACCGTGCAGCCCTACGAGGGTAGCGAGGTCGTCATCCGCGAGGCGGAGCCTCAGAACGAGAGCCTTCGCCTGCGTTACAGACTGACCAACGGCAAACTGACCATTTATGAATTTAAAAGCGGGTATCGCACAGACCCAACGGATGCTGGGCAGAAGTCGCTGGAGGTTTTGTTCCCGGCGCAGCAGGCGTCGTCCCTTTGGAAAATCGAGATTTCCGGCGCGTCGTCGGGGATCCATGTGGAAGCAGTGGAAGCGGAGAA
>CAJMQR010000064.1 GCA_905215665.1 uncultured bacterium
GTTCTGCTCTCCTCATCCGGCGCATTGCCGCACAGGGGACACACTGATTTTTCTGCGCTGTAAATGGTCCCGCAGTAATCACATACAATTTTATTTTCCATGGCAGTCTGCGTGCCTTCGCACGCTTTGGCTCCTTTCATGCAGTGTCATTAGAGGAAGAGACTTCCTCTATTTTTCCCTATCATATCATTTTCTTGCAGATATGACAAGAATCTTGTTGCATTTTTCTTGAATTTATCATATTATATAATTGCAAGAATTTGAGCATTTATTTCAAGGAGGCGTGTTCGATGTCCGAGCTGAAATTGGTCTCTCCCCTTCTGGACCGCATGTCGGTTCTTGAGGAGATTCCCGGACACAATGGCTGTAGCTGCTATTCTCTCCGGCACGAGGACTCCGGCGAACGTTTTGTCGTCAAGCACATTTCCATTCCTGCCAGCGAAAAGCAGACCTATGCTCTGCTCCTTTCCGGCGCATATCCGGATCAGGCTGCCGTACAGACCTATTATGGCACGGTAGCTGAGGATACCAAGGCCGAGGTCGCCGTCGGGCAGAAGCTTGCTGCCTCCGGCTACTTTCTGGGAGCGGTGGGCTGTCAGGTCGAGCCGAAGGAATCCGGCATCGGCTATGACGTCTACATACTCTATCCCCGTCAGATCCCGCTGAGCACCGTCCTCGCCGAGAGCGCCATGACGGGCCTTCGCGCGGTCAACCTCGGTCTGGATCTGTGCGAAGCGCTTTCCGCCTGCCGTGAGGCCGGTTATCTCTTTTCCAATCTGAAGCCGGAGAACGTATTTCTGACGGCTTCCGGCCGTTTCCAGCTCGGCGATCTCGGTCTGACCCCGCTGCAGGATCTGCAATACGCCTCCGTTCCGGAAGAGTATCTGGGACCCTATTCCGCGCCGGAGCTTTCCGACATTATGGCCGCTCCGAATCCCACCATCGACCTCTATTCGCTCGGCATGCTGCTCTACCGGATCTACAACGGGAATCACGGCCCCTTTGAGGACGAGCACACAGAGCCGGGTATGGCTGACAAGCTGCGTCTGACCGGCAAGGCCATGCCGACCCCCCTGTACGCCGACTACGAATTATCAGCCATCATCCTGAAAGCCTGCGCGCCCAGCCCCGAATCCCGTTTTCAATCTCCGGAGGAGCTGAAGCAGGCGCTCACCTATTACATGCAGCGCAACGAGCTTTCGGATACGCTGATTGTCCCGCCCATTGTTACCTCCCCCCTGCCCATTTTGCCGGATGCCGAGGAGGAGGCGGAGGAGGACAAGCCTGTCCGTTTCAACGTCGCAAAGACGCAGGACGAAACCTTCCGCCAGAGCTTTGCGCCCGATCTTTCCGGCGGCGGAACGGAGGCGGATATTGATGACAGCCCACAGCCGGCAAAGTCCGCTCCTTCCGTCAGGCATGAGCCCGTCCCGGCACCTGTAAAGGAAGCCGCTCCGGTGGAAGATGCGGAGGATGCCGTGCAGGCGGAGCCGCTTTCCGGCGAAGAGGATCCCAACCAGATCGATCTGGACTCCTTCCTGGCTTCCATCTCCGACGTCGTGAAGGATCCCGAAGAAAAAGCCGAACCGGAATCCTCCGGGGAAGCTGCGGACGTCTCCGGCACCTATGTCGATTCCGAGCCTGCGGAAGAACCGGAGGAAGCGGAGGAACCTTCAAAGCATAAGATGCCCTTTGCCGCCTCTTTGTGCATCGTTCTCGGCATCGTGCTGCTTTTCGGCGCGGCGCTTTATTTCCTGCTCAGTTGGTACTTTGTCAGGGTTACTTCCCTGCGCGTTGTCAGTTCCACCACGGAACAGTTTGTGCTGGAAGTGGACAGCAAGGATGATCCCTCCCACTATATCATCACCTGCACGGACAAACACGGCAACGCCTACCCTGTCTCCCGCTCAGAACACCAGTACACCTTCACCGGTCTGGAGGAAAACACACTCTACACCGTAGATCTGCGCGCGGCGCCGCACCACCGCCTGTCCGGTGCAAGCGCGACCCAGCTCTACGTCACGACTCCGGAATCCACACAGATCACGGAATTTACCTCCGCCCTGGGAGAGGAAGATGGTTCCGTCGTTCTGACGCTTTCCTATAACGGGCCTGCCCCGGTACAGTGGTTGCTTTCCTACAAGGATTCCGCCGGAACCACCAGCTCAACCACCTTCACCGGCGCCACGACCACGGTATCCGGCCTGACGTTGAATCACAAGTACACCTTCACGCTGGAAAGTACCGATAACATCTATCTTTCGGGCAATACTGTTACGGAGATCGACGTGCTTCCTCTCGTCAAGGCCACGGATTTCACCTTCTCTGCCATCAGCGCGGATTCTCTGACGCTTTCCTGGACGCCTGCGGAAAACACTCCGTCGGCATGGCAGGTGCTCTGCGAGGCGGAGGGTTTCACGACCGTCTCCTCCACCGTTACGGAACCGTCCTTCACCGTCAGCGTTCCCGATCTATCCAGAGAGTATAAATTCACCATCAACGCGCCCGGTATGTCCGCGCCGGCGGTCTGCGTTCTCCCGGCCAATCCCGTCGTTGTTTCCAACCTCTCCGCGACCGCGGACAGCGACGGTACCGTCCGTGTGTCGTGGGACTCCGTCTCCGGCGCTCCTGCCGGCGGCTGGTACGTCTCCTACGGCGCCACGACCAGCATTCACGAGTCTGCGCTTGCCGAGGCAAGCGGCACTTCCGTCACGCTGAAGAACCTGATCCCCGAGGCAACCTATCACATTTCCCTTCAGCCCGCCGACGGCTCCGAGGTTTTCGGCACTGCCCAAACCACCGTCGAAACGCCGGACGCCGACCTGATGGACGCCTACGGTGTCTCTCCGGGCAACACCTATATTTCCCTCTGGGAGAAGCCCAGCGGAAGCAGTTGGAATTATCTCTCTCTTTCCAAGAGCAAAAGCACCTTCGGTGCGGACGAAGAGATTGCGCTGTGTATGCAGGTGGCAAGCCGGAATAATTCCTCCGACACCGTGCAGATTCTCTATGTGATCCGTGACGCAGACGGCAATCCCGTCAACGACGCTTCCGACAGCCGGAGCTGGAACGATATGTGGTATCAGCTCCGCCATACCAGCACCGTGCCGAATCCCGGTAAGGCAGGTGATTATACGTTGGAGGTCTATGTCAACCGGGCGCTTCTCAAAACGATCGGCTTTACGATCTCCTGACCCTGTAAAATTCTACCCTCTGGCGAATCCCCGATCGTAGATTTTTAGAAAAAATAAGGCGGCGCCGCCGCCGGAAGTAAGGAGGAAAACGATGGAAAACTGGTTTGTAGTGGTTATGGGTATAGCTACGGTGTTCGTTGTGCTGATCCTTATCATTGCTCTGTGCTGGCTGCTCGGCCTTGTCTGCAAGGGCTTCGGGAAAAAGGAAGCCGCAGAAACGCCGAAGGCCGCGCCCGCACCGGACGAAGCCTCCATTCCCAACCGCCCGCAGTTCGTCGCCGCCGTATCCGCAGCAATTGCTGAAGCAAGCGGTACCGATGCGTCTGCCCTGCGTATTGTATCTATCAAAAAACTTTAATACATTTGAGAAAGGTGAAACATCATGAAAAAATACCGCGTGAATGTCAATGGCTCTGTTTATGAGATCGAAGTTGAAGAAATGGACGCTTCTGCCGTCCCCGCAGCTCCCGCTGCCCCTGCCGCTCCCGCCGCTCCCGCAGCACCTGCTGCTCCCGCTGCCCCTGCCGCTCCTGCCGCAGGCGCACAGGTCAAGGCTCCGATGCCCGGCACCATTCTGGACGTGAAGGTTCAGGCCGGTCAAAATGTCAAAAAGGGGGACGTCCTTGTCATTCTGGAAGCCATGAAGATGGAAAACGAAATTCAGGCTCCCTGCGACGGTACCATCACCGCTCTCAATGTCCGCAAGGGCGACAGCGTTGAAACCCAGGCTCTCATCTGCACCATCGCGTAAAATCTCACGTTCAGGGAGAATCAGCTATGTTTAAAAAGAATAAGAATCTGCACAGAGCCATGATCGCCTTGCTCGTTCTGGCTTTCCTCGTGTGCATGAGCTTTGTCCTCTGGGCGGGCGCGGAAGAAGCACCTGCGCAGCAGGTTGAAGCCGAGCTTCTGGTTTCGCCTGTTTCGACGGCAGCCGAGGGTGCCCAGGCCAATGGTGAGGCGCTTGAGAATTTCATCAACGACACCGGCATCATGCGTTTGATCCATAATCTGGACTGGCAGTCCCTCGTTATGGTCGTTATTTCCTTTGTACTGCTGTATCTTGCAATCGGCAAGGGCTTTGAGCCGTTGCTGCTTCTGCCCATTGCGTTCGGTATGCTTCTGACCAACCTGCCGGGCGCCGGAATGTACCACACGGAGATCTTTATCAACGAAACCGGCCACATCAACTGGTCCGCTTTCAGCAGCAGCGATACCTTCGGACTGATCGACGTGCTGTACCTGGGCGTCAAGCTTCAGATTTACCCCTGCCTGATCTTCATCGGCGTCGGCGCGATGACCGATTTTGGTCCGCTGATCGCCAACCCGAAGAGTTTGCTTCTGGGCGCTGCCGCGCAGCTCGGCATCTTCATTGCCTACCTCGGTGCGCTGGCCGTCTCCAAGATCGGCATTGAGGGTCTCAGCTTCACGCAGGCCATGGCAGCCGCTATCGGCATCATCGGCGGCGCAGACGGCCCCACCGCCATCTATGTCACCTCCAAGCTGGCGAGCGAGCTTCTCGGGCCCATCGCCATCGCCGCTTACTCCTACATGGCGCTTGTTCCGGTCATCCAGCCGCCCATCATGCGCGCCCTGACCTCCAAGAAGGAACGCCTGATCCGCATGGATGCCCTGCGCACGGTCTCCAAGAAAGAAAAGATCATTTTCCCGATCGCCGTTACCTTCTTTGTCGCCCTGCTCGTCCCCAGTGCGACTCCGCTGATCGGCTGCCTGATGCTGGGCAACCTCTTCCGTGAGTGCGGCGTCGTGGACCGTCTGTCCAAGACCGCGCAGAACGAGCTGATGAACATCGTCGTGATCCTGCTGGGTGTTTCCGTCGGTGCAACCGCAAAGGCCGACAGCTTCCTGACCTGGAGAACCATCGGCATCATCGTTCTTGGCGTCATCGCCTTTGCCGGCGGTACTGCCGGCGGCGTCCTGCTTGCCAAGTTTATGAATCTGTTCCTGCCGGAAGGCAAAAAGATCAACCCGCTCATCGGCTCCGCCGGTGTTTCCGCGGTTCCGATGGCTGCGCGCGTTTCCCAGAAGGAAGGCCAGCGGGCCGACCCGGGTAACTTCCTGCTCATGCACGCCATGGGTCCGAACGTCGCCGGCGTAATCGGCTCCGCCGTTGCCGCGGGTGTCTTCATCGCCCTGTTCGGCTGATAAGGAGGTAGTTTCGTTATGGAAAAGAAGCCTTTGATGATTACGGAAACCATTCTTCGTGACGCGCACCAGTCGCAGGCTGCGACCCGTATGCGTATTGAAGACATGCTTCCCGCGTGCGAACTGCTGGACAACATGGGCTACTGGTCTCTGGAATGCTGGGGCGGCGCCACCTTCGACGTCTGCATGCGCTTCCTCAATGAGGATCCGTGGGAGCGTCTGCGCACCCTGAAAGCGCATATGCCCAAGACCAAGCTGCAAATGCTCTTCCGTGGTCAGAATATTCTCGGCTATAAGCACTACGCCGACGACGTTGTCGAGGAATTCTGCAAAAAGTCCATTGAAAACGGCATTGATGTGGTCCGTGTGTTCGACGCTCTGAACGATATCCGCAATCTGCGCAAAGCGGTCGAGTGCGTCAAAAAGTACGGCGGTTGGGCGGAAGTCGCGCTGAGCTTCACCGTCAGCCCCGTTCACAATGACGATTACTTCGTTAATGTTGCCAAGGAACTGGAAAAGATGGGCGCGGATTCCATCTGCATCAAGGATATGGCAAACCTTCTGCTCCCCTATCATGCCTATGACCTGATCCGGAAACTGAAGGACAACGTCTCCGTGCCGATTCATATGCATACCCACAACACCGCCGGCACCGGCGATATGGTCAATCTGATGGCCGCACAGGCGGGCGTAGACATCGTAGACTGCGCTCTGTCTCCCCTTGCCAATGGTACCTCTCAGCCGGCGACGGAATCTCTGGTCGCGACGCTTCAGGGCACGGATCGCGACACCGGGCTCGACCTCGTGAAGCTGAACGAGGCAGCCGCGCACTTCCGCAAGGTTGCCGACCGTCTCAAGAAGGAAGGCTATCTGGATCCGAAGGTTCTGGGCGTGGATACCAAGGCTCTGATGTATCAGGTCCCCGGCGGGATGCTCTCCAACATGCTCGGTCAGCTCAAGCAGGCCGGCGCGGAGGACAAATATTACGAAGTTCTGGCCGAGGTGCCCCGTGTCCGCAAGGACTTCGGTTATCCTCCCCTTGTCACTCCGACCAGCCAGATTGTCGGTACGCAGGCCGTTATGAACATCATCGGCGGCGAGCGCTATAAGATGGTGCCGAAGGAATCCAAGGCTCTGCTCCGCGGCGAATACGGCAGGCTGCCCGGCGAAGTCAACGAGGAAGTCCGCCACAAGTGCATCGGTGACGACAAGGTAATCACCTGCCGCCCCGCGGATCTGCTCGAGCCCGAACTGGAAAAGTACCGCGAGGAGTCCAAGGACATCGCCCGCTGTGAGGAGGACGTGCTTTCTTACGCTCTGTTCCCGCAGGTTGCGCGGAAGTTCATGGAAGCCCGCAACAATCCGAAGCCCGCAGAAGCGCCGAAAAAGGC
>CAJMQR010000065.1 GCA_905215665.1 uncultured bacterium
GTCCTCCGTCTGCGCAGCCTTCGCCTGCTGCTTTGCGGCGCTGTATTCCTCCTTGGCATCCGCAATGTCATCCTTTAGGTCGTTGATATAGCGGAAGCTGTTGGAGATGGCCTCGCACAGGGGCTTGTATTCGGCCTCGTCCGGTTCCTCGTCCGTCACGTAATCCTTATAGTAGATCCTGCCCAGCCGGGTATAATTCCGGCGGATTTTTTCCTGCTCCCTGGCAATCAGGAGCTTTTTCTGCGAAAGAATTGCCACCAGCTTTGCGGCACGCGCAGCGGCCTGGGCCGCGTCCACCGCCTTGTCCTTCAGGGCTTCCACATTCTCATTCATAATGCAAGAACTCCTTTCTGATTCCGTTATCGTTTGGCGTCTTCCCGTTTCGATTCTCCTGCCGTCAGCTTTGACTTCAAAACAGTTCTCGGCAGGCGTTGCGCATCATTCTTCCGCCGTCTCCGGCTTCGTTTCGGCGCTGTTCTGCGCGACGCGGTTCACCAGCAGGCTTTCCGGGGTGTGCTTGACAAAAAATCTCTGATAGATCAGGATGGCGACCGCCGCAAGGCAGGAGATCCCCGCCAGCCACTGGCTGACGCGCAGCGGCCCGATATACAGGCTGTCGGTACGCAGGCCCTCAATGAACGCCCTGCCCAGACCGTACCATGCGATATAGCCGAGGAAAATCTGTCCGTCATATTTCCGCTTTTTCGACGCAAAATGCAGGATGACGAAGCCGACAATGTTCCACACGGACTCATAGAGGAAGGTCGGATGGAAATACTGCAGCGTTCCGTTTTCGATCAGCCCCATGCGCAGGAAGCAGTCCGTCACGCTGCCGTGCGCCTCACGGTTGAAGAAGTTCCCCCAGCGGCCGACGGCCTGGCCGATCAGCAGACCGAGTCCCATCACGTCCAGATAAGGCAGAACTGGCTGCTTTTTCACGCGGGTATAGACCAGAAGCGCGATCACCGCGCCGATCACGCCGCCATAGATGGCAAGGCCGCCGCTGCGGATATCGAGGAATTTGTACCAGGGGATGCCCGGGCCGAAAAACTGATCCCACTCAAAAACCACATAGTAAAGTCTGGCGCAGACAATGGCGGAGGGCAGGCCGACCAGCAGCATATTGAGGATATCATCCTCGCTCAGACCAAACTGCTTCACGCGCCGCAGAATATAGACCGACGCCAGCAGCACGCCGACGGCGATGATCACGCCGTACCATTTAATCGTAAAATTGCCGATGGAAAACCCGTCGCTGGGATTGATCTCTATCCCCAGCCCGGGAAAGCTGATGGGAGAAGTCAGAAAATTAAACATTTGCTTCCTCTCTTTCTTTCGGACGGACGACGGCCATTGCCGCGCGCTCCGGCCGCACGGTATCCGTCAGGAATTTCCGCACGTCCTCCGGAGTGACGGAGGCATAGGCCTCCGGGAAACGCAGATAGTCCACACCGTCAAAATAGTATGCACACATACGATAGCAGATACTTTCAAAACTGTCAAGGTCTCTGGTCCGGCGGCCGAGCGCGGATTTGATCAGGCGGTCGAACTGCGCGGGGTCAAAGCCTTCGGACGCGATGCGCCCCGCTTCCTGCACAAGCGCGTTCAGCACCGCTTCCGGATCCCGGCTGTCTCCGGAGGCCGAAAGCAGGCACGCTTCCTTGACGCTCTCATACCCCGCGGAAAAGCCGGCGTCAATCAGTCCCGCCTCGTACATGCGCTGATACAGGGGCGACGATTCCCCCGTCAGAATCTCCGCGGCGATGTCTCCGATGATCTCGCGCCGCATGGCTTCAAAGCCGGGCTCGGGCGGCGGGCATTTGAAGCCCAGCGCGAAGGTGGGCATGGATACCTCCATGACGCGCTCCTTCCGGGGGGACGGACACTGCATTTGCTCCGGCGCGCCGTAGTCGCGTTCGGGGAGCGCGCCAGTCTCCGGCGGCACCAGCTCCTCCGCAATTGCCGCGACCCGTTCCGGATCCACGTCTCCGGCCACGCAGAGGATCATGTTTGCCGGCCGGTAAAAGGCGGCATGGCAGTCGTACAGGCTCTGCGCCGTGATCTCTCCCACGCTCTGCACGGTTCCGGCGATGGGCACCCGCACCGGATGCTCCCGGAACATGCAGCGGAACAGGTCCTCGTAGACCTGGGACTCCGCGCTGTCCTCATACATCCGGATTTCCTGTCCGATGATGCCGCGCTCCTTTTCCACGCTTTCCTCCGTGAAATACGGCGTCGTGACCATCCGCAGGAGAGTCTTCAGGTTTTCTTCAAAATTCTCCGTGCAGTCAAAATAGTACGCCGTCATCGAATAACTGGTAAAGGCGTTCGGGCTGCCGCCATGGGCGGCAAAGAAATTCATGGCGTTGCCGTCCGGCAGATCGAACATCTTATGCTCCAGATAATGCGCGATGCCGTCCGGCATATGCAGCTTCCTGCCGTTCCGCGTGAAGGCTGTGTCGATAGAGCCAAAGTCCACACCCAAAAACGCATAGCGTCGGGCAAAGCCAGGCTTTGGCACGACGCGGACGCAGAGACCGTTTGGCAGGCGCTCCTGCCAGTATTTTTCGCCCAGCGCCGGAAATTCAAAAAGCTTCACGCGCCCACCCCCTTCAGAAAATACACGGTGTCCGTCGTAATCCGCTGTGCGGCACGCACCAGATCCTCTTTTTTCAGAGTGGCGACCCGCTCGAGCAGCTCCTCGATAGTGCAGCCACCCGCGACGGCGTTGCCGATATAGTAGTCGTCCAGCCGGGCAGGCGCATCCAGCGCGGCGCGCAGAGCCGAAAGCACGGCCAGCCGGGCCGATTCCAGCTCCTCTTCGGAGATATCGCCCCTGCGGCAGGCCTCCAGCTCACCGAGAATTGCGTTTTTGGCGGTCTCGTACTGGGCAAAATCGATGCCGGAGGAGATCAGCATGATCCCCTTGTTTTTCTCTATCGCGGAGCTGGCATAATAGCACAGAGACAGCTTTTCCCGCACATTGACAAACAGCTTGCTGGTCATGCTGCTTCCGTACACCGCATTGAGCAGCAGCAGCGCGGGATAGTCCGCGTCCGTGCCGAGAATCCCGGTGTGCAGGCCGATGGCCAGTTTGCCCTGCGTGACGTCCATTTCCTCCGAAATCTCCCGCACCTGCGCAGCAGCCGGATGCACAGTCGTGGAGACCGGAACGGCGCGTTCCGGTCCGCGGCCGGCAAAAACCCGGCGGAACTGCGCGGCAGCCTCCTCGGGGCTCCGCCTGCCGGCATAGAAAATCTCAATCTGTGAGCCGGCCAGCACCTCCCGGTAGTGGCGGTAGAGCAGCTCCGGCGTGATCTGCCGCACGTCCTCCGCGCAGCCGAGGCGCGGCACGCCGTATGCCTCCCCTTCGCACATGAGGCTGCGCAGCCGCAGGGAGGCATAGGTGCGTTTGTCGTTCAGGGAGGCTTCAATGGCGTTGATCAGGTTCTGTTTCTCCCCCTCCACGCTGCTTTCCGGGAAGCAGCCGTCCTGCAGGCAGGGATGATACAGCACCTCCTCCAGAAAATCCAGCATGGGCGCAAAAACCGTCTCGCCCTCCGGCAAAAAATCGTCCTCGATGAAGTCGGCGTAAAAGCCGGTCAGCTTGACCTCTCCCTTCAGGCGCACCAGCGTGCCGAAGGTCGCGCCGTACAGCTCGTCCAGACGCATGGAAATACTGCGGATATCGGGGTGACGCTCCGTGCCGCGCAGAAGCACGCTGGGCAGCAGCGCATCCAGAGCGGCGTCTTTTTTGCTGTGAGGCCGCCGAAAGTTCACGCTGAAGCAGCCTGTTTTGAATTTATCCGTCTGCATGGCATGCAGGCGCACGCCCGGTACGACCGGGAGCTGTTGTATCATAACGATCATCCTTTCTGCCCTCTATTATACACTCTTTTTGCGAAAAGGAAAGCCTGTAAAAAATAATAGCTTGTCATTCCGGCGGGAATCCTGTAAAATAGGACTTAAAAAGGGGGAATGTCCTTTGCAGTGGACAGAGCTGACCATCCGCACCTGCTCTGAAGGCATAGAGCTGCTGTGCGCCGAGCTGACCGAGGCCGGCTTCGACAGCTTTCTCATAGACGATTGCAGGCAGTTTCATGATTTTCTGGAGGCCTCGCGGGAATACTGGGATTATGTTGATGAGGCTCTCGCAGAAAAGATGGAGGGGCTTTCGCAGGTGCGCCTGTATCTGGGCGAGGCGCCGGAGCGGCAGATCGAGGCGCTGCGCGCCCTTCTGGCGGAGCTGCCGGGAAAATACCCTGCCTGCAATTTCGGCCCCCTGACCATCCGGCTGGAAAACGTGCCGGATGAGGATTGGGAAAACTCCTGGAAAAAGAATTACCGCCCGCTGCCCGTGGGGGAAAAACTGCTGGTCGTCCCTCAGTGGATGACCGTAGACGACACGCAGGGCCGCCTGCCTGTTCTGCTCGATCTGGGTCTGGCCTTCGGCACCGGCGCGCACGCCTCCACGCAGATGTGCATGAAGGCGCTGGAAAAGCTTGTTTCCGGCGGCGAACGCGTCGCGGATCTGGGAAGCGGCAGCGGCATTCTGTCCGTGTGCGCCCTGCGTCTGGGCGCACGGAGCGCCGTTGGCGTGGACGTCGATCCTGCGGCGGAGCATATCGCGGTGGAAAACGCCGCGCGCAACGGCTTCGCTTCCGACCGCTTCACCGCTCTGACCGGCAACGTTGTCACAGATCCCTGTCTGATGCGGCGCCTCGGCACAGGCTACGACATTGTATGCGCAAACATCGTCGCGGACGTGATCATCGGCCTTCTTCCCGTCGTTCCTTCCCTGCTGCGCCCGGGCGGCGTCTTTCTCTGCTCCGGGATTCTGGATGCCCGGGAACAGGAGGTGCGCACTGCCGCCGAAGCCGCCGGTCTGACGCTCTGCGGCGCCGCACAGATGGACGAATGGCGCTGTCTGACCGCAAAAAAACCGTAAAAAAACTGAGAAAGGGGGCGCTTCTATGCCGCGAATCTCCTACCGCAGGAAGCTGTTCCTGAAAAAGCTGCTGCGGGTCCTGCTGATCCTGACCGGGACGGCGGCCGCAGTTTCCATCGTACTTCTGATCTATCTGGAGCCCTATGTCACCTATGACCGGCAGGGCGCGCATCTGGACCTCTCCGGGACAAAGAGCGAGACGGCCGGAACCACGGAGCCCGCGGCCCGCCCCGTCGTCCAAGACGCGCAGATCGTCTTTCAGGAGGCGGAACCGGAGAACGACAGCATCGCCGATATGACGGGCTATTATATCACGACCGCCATGCTCCGCGAGCCGGACAGGGTTCTGCAAACGCTGCAATCGCTGGAAAGCTCCTGCGCCGTGATGATCGAGCTGAAAAGTGTCTACGGCAATTTCTACTACTCCACCTCCATCGGCGGCGCCTCCACGGCGGACGTAGACATTCAGGCCGTCGACGAAATTCTCTCCTATCTCCGCTCTCACGGCTTTTATATGATTGCGCAGATTCCCGCCTTCTGCGATTCCAATTTCGCGCTTGCCAACCAGTCCTGTGGCCTGCCGCTGGCCAGCGGTGCGCTTTGGATGGACGAGCGCGCCTGCTACTGGCTCGACCCGGCCAACGAGGCCGTGCTTTCCTATCTCATGCAGATTGCGCGGGAGCTGTCCAGCCTCGGCTTTCAGGAGGTCGCCTTCTCGGAGTTCCGCTTTCCTTCCAGCAAAAATATCTCCTATTCCTCCGAAAAGACCGGCGCACAGCTCATCGAGGAGGCCGCAAAGGAGCTGACCACCTTCTTCACGGGAAGCAATCTGACGATTTCCTTCGTGACGGACGAAACCGCCTTCCCCACCTCCGCCTGCTCGGGCAGGCTCTACATACCGGACGTGGACGGCTCAAAGGTGGAAAAATACGTACAGTCCTACGGCTCTGCCTCCACGCTTTCCGAGCTGGTCTTTCTTGCCAACTCCAGAGATACGCGCTTTGAGGAACAGGCCACGCTTCGGCCGCTGTTTACGCAGTGATGCGGAAAATGGAAAATCCTGCCAACCGCGCGGCGCATCCTTCCATCCATAATCCGTAACGGCTTTGGCCGGAGCAAACGCTCCGGCCTTTTTCCTGCTCATATCCTGTCCACGGCGCGAATATATTCTTCCATAAGAACTGAACGAGGTGGGAGAATGGACTACATCGCAAATCACATTGAACTGACCGGCTGCCTTGCATCCGCACCGCAGTTTTCGCATGACAATCACGGCAGGCACTTCTTCTCATTCTATCTGGAGGTGGAACGCCTGTCCGGCACGGTAGACCGGCTGCCGGTGCTTGCGCCGGAACCGCTCCTGCAGTCCGTATCCGCGGAGGAGGGGGAAGCGCTCCGCGTCACGGGACAAATCCGTTCCTTTAACAGCCGGGCAGCCGGCGGGCGGCGGCTGGTGATCTCGGTGCTGGCCGACTCCGTCAGTGTCTGTAACGCGCCGCACGACAATCAGGTGACGCTGACCGGCGTAATCTGCAAGGAGCCTGTTTATCGCAGAACGCCGCTGGGGCGGGAGATCTGTGACGTCATGCTGGCGGTAAACCGTCCCTATCACAGGGCGGATTACCTGCCCTGTATTCTCTGGGGCAGAACGGCGCAGGAGGTTTCCGCGCTTTCGGTGGGAACCGCCCTCACGCTGACCGGACGGCTGCAAAGCAGGCAGTATGTCAAGCTGCTCGACGGCGTGGCGGAGCAGCGCACCGCCTATGAGATTTCCGC
>CAJMQR010000066.1 GCA_905215665.1 uncultured bacterium
TTTCCTCCACCGTGCCGGCATCGCTGCCGATTTCGATATAATCGCCGACATGGAATGGATGCGTGGCCAGCAGGGTGACGCTCCCGACCACGTTGGAAAGCGCGTTCTGCACGGCAAGCGAAATTGCCAGAGAGATGACGCTGACAAGAGCAACAAGAGAGGTCACGTCGATTCCCAGCGAGCTGGCGGCAATGAGCAGCAGCAGTATATAAAGCAGGAAGCGCATAACGCCCCTGATAAAGGAGAACATCGTCTTGTCCAGCTTTGAGCGGTTGAGAGCCCGGTCAAACAGCTTCAGCAGCAGCTTTACCGCGATGAAGCCTACAACCAGAATCACAACGACAGGGATCAGCCGTTGAAGGGTCAGCGAGGCGAAAAACGCCTTGATTTCTTCCCAGCTCATTTTCCGGCCTCCGTCGGACCGGCATCGGATCCTCTCTCAGAAGCAGTCTCCGGGCTGTGCTCAGGCAGCCGGTGGCTGTCTGCATTGACATAGGCCATCAGCTCGTCGCCCGTGATCGTCTCCTTCTGCAGAAGGTAGAGCGAAATCTCATCCAGAAGCGAGCGGTTTTCCCGCAGGAGCTTCTTCGCGTCTGCAAAGCACTGATCCAGCAGGGCGCGGATCTCGTCATCCGCTTCCGCAGCGGTCGTCTGCGCGCAGTCCATATAGGACTGGCCGTCAAGGTATTCGTTGCCGCCGCTGGCAAGTGTCATCAGGCCGATCTTGCCGCTCATGCCAAACTGTGTCACCATCTTGCGTGCAAGATCGGTCGCGCGCTGGATGTCGTTGGCAGCGCCTGTGGTCTGGATTCCGAAAACGGTTTCCTCCGCGGCGCGGCCGCCCAGAAGCGTCTGAAGCTGAATGAGCAGCTCCTCCTTGGAGTTGAGGTACTTCTCCTCCTCCGGCATCTGCATGGTGTAACCCAGCGCGCCGGAGGTATGCGGCACAATCGTGATTTTGGAAACCGGCTGGCTGTGCTTGCGCAGCGCGGCGACCAGAGCATGACCGACCTCATGATAAGCGACGATGCGCTTCTCGATGTCTGTCAGCACCGTGCCTTTCTTCTCCGTGCCGGCAATAACAACCTCAAAGGAGGACAGCAGATCCTGCTGGTTGACCATCTGGCGCCCCTGGCGGACGGCGCGGAGCGCGGCCTCGTTGACCAGATTCGCAAGATCAGCGCCGACCGCGCCGGCGGTCGCCTGCGCAAGCTTTCTCAGATCCACGTCCTCGGCAAGACGGATATTGCGCGTATGAACGAGAAGGGTCTGGTAGCGTCCCTCAAGATTCGGGCGGTCCACGATGATCCGGCGGTCGAAACGCCCCGCGCGGAGAAGGGCTTTATCCAGAATCTCCGGACGGTTCGTTGCCGCCAGAATGACGACGCCCTTGGAAGAGTCGAAGCCGTCGATTTCGGCAAGGAGCTGATTGAGTGTCTGCTCCCGCTCATCGTTGCCGCCGAATTTGGAATCGCGGCTGCGGCCGATGGCGTCGATCTCATCGATGAAAATGATGGCGGGAGCGACCTTGGAAGCTTCCTTGAACAGGTCGCGGACACGGCTCGCGCCGACGCCGACGAACATCTCAACAAAGTCCGAACCGGAAATGGAGAAGAACGGCACATGCGCCTCACCGGCAACCGCTTTCGCAAGCAGCGTCTTGCCGGTACCGGGAGAGCCAACGAGCAACGCGCCCTTCGGCAGCTTCGCGCCGATGGCGGTGTATTTTTTGGGGTTGTGCAGGAAGTCGATGATCTCCTCGAGAGATTCCTTCGCCTCGTCCTGACCGGCCACGTCCTTGAAGGTCACGCCGGTTTCCTTCTCCATATATACCTTGGCCTTGCTTTTTCCGATGTTGCCAATGCCGCCCAGGCCGCCGTCGCCGCCGGTTCTGGACATCAGCAGTCTACCCAGCAGGCTCAGCCCGAAAAACAGCAGCAGCGGGAAAAGAAGCCAGGAAAAGATCATCGAGCTCTGCTCAACGATCTCACCGCTGAATTTCACGCCGCTCTCCCTGAGCTGACCGACGACGGGCGTCAGATCTACGTTCGGCAGGATGCCGGTATAGTACACTCTTTTCAGGCGGGAATCCTCGTCTTGTTTGAGAATATAATCGATTCTGTCCGCTTCGATCTGCACCTGCGAGATCTCGTTGTTCTCCAAAGCGGAGAGAAAGGCGTCGTATGTGGTTTCCTCCTGCTGAGACGAACGGATCATATTGATAAACTGGTTGCCCAGGATCGTCATGACGATCACCGCGACAATAAGCCAGATGATCGACAGGCGCGGTTTGCCGCCGTTGTTGTTGTCAGGACGTCCCTTCGGGTCTTGGTTTGCCATGAATCTGCCTCCTTTCGGCACATGACTGTCGTCTGAATCATAACATATTTTTCCCCACAGCGCAATGAATAAGTAAAAAAATGCGGTGTAAATTTTCTATGAATTTCACGAAAAAAATACAAGCAGTTGTATCCGGCTGTTTTTTTTGCTATAATAGAACACAAGTCTTTATCTTATAACAGTTTTGGAGTTTTTATGAAAAACGAAAAAAATTTCCGCAAACCGGAGACTCCTGTGGAGTCATCCGCGGATATGATCGAGGGCCGCAACGCCGTTTCGGAAGCAATCCGCAGCGGAAGGACGATCAACAAGGTCTTTCTGGCCGACGGCGACACCGACCGGGCCCTGGGCCGTCTTGCCGCAATGGCGAAGGATGCGGGCGCCGTTGTCGTCCGGATTGACCGCCGCAGGCTCAACGAGATGAGCCTCACCGGCGCGCATCAGGGCATTATCGCTTCCGTCGCCGTACACGGCTATGCAACCATCGACGAGATTCTGGCCGCCGCCGAAGCAAAGGGAGAGGCGCCACTGATCGTCCTGTGCGATGAGCTTTCGGATCCGCACAATCTCGGCGCCATTCTTCGCACCGCGGAATGCGCAGGCGCGCACGGCGTTATCATTCCGAAGCGTCGCAGCGTCGGCCTGACCGCCGTGGTCGGCAAGGCATCCGCAGGCGCCGTGGAATACATCCCTGTCGCGCGCGTGTCCAACATCGCCGCAGCGATCCGTGAACTGAAAGAGCGCGGGGTCTGGGTTTTCGGCACCGCCGCTGACGGCGCGCTTCCCCTGTACTCCGCCGACCTGAGAGGCCCTGCCGCCATCGTCATCGGAAACGAAGGCGAAGGCATGAGCCGCATTGTTGCGGAAAGCTGTGATTTCAAGGTCAGTATTCCCATGAAGGGCCACATTTCATCCCTGAACGCCTCCGCCGCAGCCGCAATTCTGCTCTACGAGGCAGTCAGGCAGAGAGGATAAGTTTTATGAAGCATCGCAAGCCGGAACAAGTGAATAATTCAGTTCCGGCGGAATCCGCGATGCCGGAATTCACACTGGAGGAGATTTTGCAGGAATTTGGCAGCGCTTCGTCCGCTTCCGTGCAGGACAACCCCTCCTCCCGGTCTTCGGAGCCGGTGACCCCGGCAGAGCCGCAGGGTACGCCGTCTCCTGCCACCGCTCGAAAGGAGCCGGCCGCAAGACCTGAAGCGGCCGTGACCGCACCGTCCGAACCCTCCTCCCGCCGAAAGCGGGAAGCAGCCTCCACCGTGGAGGTGCCTCCGCACAGGCCGGAAAAAGGCCGCTCTCAGCCGGAGAAGTCCCCTCAGCCCGCAGAGAGACAAAAACCGGAAACCCGCGCGCCGGTCAGAATTGAGCCGCAGGCTCCCCCTGCCACCTTGCAGACGCTCTTGCAGAAATATCGCGGTCTTCTTGGCCGTTCCCCTGTGCGTCTCGGCCTGACACTGTTTTTCTGCCTGCTCAATTTCCTGCTGCTGTGCCGGGATGAATTCGCGCCGGAGGTTCCCTCCTTCCTTCGCCCGGAGCTTTCCGCTTATCTTTCCGCCCTTCTGCTCGCTCTTTCCGCCCTGCTCGCCTTTGACGTTCTTCTGCAGGGGTTGCGGGATCTGTTCCGTCTGCGCATCAGCCCCTATACGCTCGGCACGCTGGCCGTCGTACTCTGCATTGCCGACGCTGTTCTGACGAAGCGCTCCTACTGCGCCGCCGGCGGAATCCTTCTGTATTTTCTTTTCCGTTCCATCGTCCTGCGCCGCCGCGGGATGTTCCAAACACTCCGCACGGTCTGTTCCATCGAAAAGCCCATGGGGATTTGCCGCATCTCCGGCATGCCGGAGGCGGACAGCGGACTGCGCTGCGACACAGGCGATCCGGCCGCCTTCTCCGCCGGGCTGGAAACGCCTGACGCGGCACAGACGCTCTTTTGCATCTATTCAACCATTTTGCTGCCTGCAACGCTGGCCGCCGCTCTTTTTTTTGACCGCAGCGGTCACGCAGCCTTCCTGCACGGCTGGATGCTGCTTCTGCTCGGAGCCACGCCCTGCGCCGCGCTGCTCTCCTTCACCTCGCCCTTTTCCACGCTGGCAAAGCGCCTGTCCGATATCCATGGCGGGCTCTGCGGCTGGTACGGCGCGGAGATCTTCAGTGGGCGCCACACCATTGTCCTGCGCGACGGCGACCTGTTTCCCGCCAGCCACATTACATCCAACGGCATGAAGCTCTACGGCGCCCATCCCGCGGCCAAGATCATCGCATATGCTCTGGCCGCTCTGGAAGCAGCCGGAAGTCCGTTGATGGAGCTGTTTGAATCGCTTTTGCAGGCGCAGTACGGCAAGCATTACAAAGCTGCCTCCCATCGGTTTTATGACGCGGGAGGAATCGGCGCGGAGATCGCCGGCGACATCGTTCTGGTCGGCACGCTCTCCTTCATGAAAAGCATGGGCGTGCACATGCCGTCCGGCACCAAGGTGCGGCTGGCCGTATATGTCTCAGTCAACGGCGAGCTGGCCGGAATTTTTGCCCTCAAATACAAGCCCAACCGCTCCACGCGTACGGGCCTGCGCGCAATTCTCTCCAAATCGAATCTGAGCGTTGTGCTGGCAACCCGTGATTTTCTGATCACGCCGGAGCTGATCGCGGTTAAATACGAGATTCCGACCCAGCGCCTGCTCTTCCCCGGCTATACCGAGCGCCTGCGCTATGCTTCCGCCGGGCTGGGCGGCAGTGTATCGCAGGGCGCGCTGGTCGCGAGAGACACCTTCGGCGCCTTCGCCTCCACGGTTGCCGCCGGACAAAGCCTGCGTTCCGCCACGCTTGTTCTGACGGTTCTAAATCTGCTTGCCGGATTTCTTGGCACGATTCTCTGCGCGCTGCTGCTTTTGTGGGGCGCAACCTCTGCGGCCTCGCCGTTCCATATCGCTCTGTTTCAGAACTTATGGCTTATTTTGTCGGCTTTTATCTCCTTTATCCTGCTTCTCTTCTGATTTTATAGTGCTTTTTTACAAATACGGGCTGCCGCTTTCGTTACAATGGCCAAATTTGTGAAATGCAATTGAAAAATCACTTTCCATCGTGTATAATAATACTAATTGTGGCAACGAACCTGATGCCGCCTGCAGTCCGCTCAAAATTGCGCGCGGCACTGCTCAGAAAGGAGAAATTCAAAACTATGTACACTGCGAAGGACATCCGCAATCTCTGTCTGCTCGGTCACGGCGGTGACGGCAAATCCGCGCTTTGCGAGAGTATGCTCTACCTGACCAAGGCAATCACCCGTCTCGGCAAACGCGCCGATGGCACGACCGTCTCCGACTTTGATGATGAAGAAAAGAAGAGACAGTATTCCATCAAAACCTCCGTCATCCCCGTTGAATATGCCGGCTGCAAGGTCAATGTTCTGGACAACCCCGGCTATTTCGATTTCGCCGGTGAAGTCGTACAGTCCCTGCGCGTCTCCGACGCCGGCATTATCTGCCTGACCGCAAAGTCCGGCATCGCCGTCGGCACCGAGAAGGGCTGGAAGTCCCTGGCTGACGCCGGTCTGCCCGCGATGTTCTATGTTTCCAAGCTGGACGAGGAGCACGCGAATTTCTTCGCTACCTTTGATTCCATCCGCAGCACCTTCGGTGCTTCCGCAATCCCCTTCACCTTCCCCATCCTCAAGGGTGAGCAGGCGGTCGGCGTTGTTGATCTGATAGCAAAGAAGGCCTACGATGTGGACGGCAAGGAGATCGCCCTCCCGGCCGACGCTGAGGAAAAGATCGAAGAGTACATGATGGAGCTCAACGAACAGGTCGCTGAAACCGACGAAGCTCTCATGGAGAAATTCTTCATGGAGGAGCCCTTTACCGAGGAAGAGATGATCAAGGGCATCCGCGACGGTCTGAAGCAGAGAACCGTCACCCCCGTCTTCTGCGGCTGCGCAATGAACGGTCTCGGCACGCTCCGTCTGCTTGAGAATATCGTAAAGTTTGCCCCCTCTCCTCTGGAAGGCAAGCCGATGGTCACCGTCGACGAGGACGGCAACGAGAGCGAACTGCCGCTCAATCCCGCCGGCAGCCCCGTGGCTTTCGTTTTCAACACCGTCGCGGATCAGTATGGCAAAAACTCCTATTTCAAAGTTGTCTCCGGAGACATTGAGGACACCCAGACGCTCGTCAATTCCCGCACCGGCGACTCCGAAAAGCTCGGCAATACCTTCTTCCCGAAGGGCAAGGACAACACCAAGACCTCCAAGGTCTGCTGCGGCGACA
>CAJMQR010000067.1 GCA_905215665.1 uncultured bacterium
CAGATCTGCCGCGCAAACGGCGCGAATGTCCTTGTCGCGGGCAGCGCCTATTTCAAGGCTGCCGATCCGGCCGCTTTTGTCGCCGCATTGAAAGCCTGAGCGTTCAAATCATAAAGAAACCGCAGCCAAAAGGCTGCGGTTTCTTTATGATTGCAACGGGAGATGGATATTACACTTTTCTGCGCAGCGCATGGCGGACGCCTTTTCCAACCGTCGCGCCGACTACGGTACACAGCAGCGCCTCCACGGCGCCCTGAATCCCGACAAACAGGATGACAAAGATCAGAACGTTACCGGCTCCCATGGAATGAACAAATCCCTGAATGTAGTCCGTCCGGTAGAAGCACAGGCAGAGAACCGACATGAAAAGGGCCGTATTCAGAAGGGCGCCGGAGAGACTGGAGACGAGATAAGACGCGAAGTCCCCTTTCGTTCCCGCCAGCCGGCGGTCCATTCCCCGAAAGATCAGCCCGCAAAGCCATCCCATCAGCGTTCTTGTGGGAACGCAGGCAAGGAAGGTCAGAAGCGGATTGATCGCCAGAAGTTCAGCGCCAAAGACGCTCTTGCCGAAACATTCCCAAAAGCTGAGCAGGCCAAAAGCGCAGCCGAGCGCGGCGCCCGCGGCGGGACCTAGTACAATTGCGCCGATGATGACCGGAATCTGGAGAATGGTCAGCTCCAGTCCGAAGGTCCTGAACATTCCGAGTCCGGTGACTTCCAGCAGAATCAGTAGCGCCAGAAGAACTGCCAGCTCGACCATGTACAAGATACGCTGTTTGTTTTTCTGCAAAATGAATTCCTCCCTGCTGCCTCTCTGTGTAACAGATGAAGCGCAATGTTATATTTCGAAACCTGCGGGCTGCCCCGCAGAGTCTCAACGGATTAAGGAATCTCCTCCTCCACGGGCGCATTGTCCGGCATATAGGTGCCGTTTTGCATCTGCTCCCACTGCTCCTTGGAGATCAGCACCGGCCGCGGCTTGGCGCCTTCAAAGGGGCCGACAATCCCGCGCTCTTCCATCTCGTCCACAATCCGTGCGGCGCGGGCGTAGCCCAGCTTCAGACGGCGCTGCAGCATGGAAACGGAAGCCTGTCCCGTCTCCAGAACGACTTCAACGGCCGCCGGCAGGAGCTCGTCGCCCTCGGAGGCGTCGGAAGAGGCGTGCGCCGCATCCGCGCCCTGCTTGCCGGCATCGGAGGCACGCTTTTCGATCTGTTCCATGATTTCTTCGGAATAGTCGCTGGCAGTCTGCGCCTTGATCGAATTGACGACGGCCTGCACCTCTTCGTCGGTAATGAAGCAGCCCTGCACACGCTTCGGCTTTCCCTGTCCGAGAGGGGCAAACAGCATATCGCCTTTCCCGACCAGCTTTTCCGCGCCCGGCGTATCCAGAATGATGCGGGATTCCATTGCGGAGGAAACCGCAAACGCAATGCGCGACGGAATATTCGCCTTCATCAGGCCGGTAATGACATCCGCGGAAGGCCGCTGCGTTGCAATGACGAGGTGTATTCCGGAAGCGCGGCCCATCTGAGCGATCCGGCAGATGGACTCTTCAACTTCCTTTGCGGCGACCAGCATCAGATCAGCCAGCTCGTCAATGACCACGACAATCTGCGCCAGCTTTTCCTGTGCCGGATCAACGGCGGCCGTCTTGTTATAGGACTCCAAATCGCGCACGCCGGCCTCGGACATCAGGCGATAGCGGCGCATCATTTCCGTCACCGTCCATTGCAGCGCGCCGGCTGCCTTTTTCGGGTCGGTCACGACGGGGATGAGCAGATGCGGAATCCCGTTGTAGACGCCAAGTTCGACCATCTTCGGGTCAACCATGATCAGGCGAACCTCTTCCGGTTTCGCCTTATATAGCAGAGAAATGATCAGTGTGTTCATGCACACGGACTTGCCGGAACCGGTCGTACCCGCAATCAGCATGTGTGGCAGCTTGGAAATGTCTCCGACAATGCAGTTGCCGCTGATATCCTTACCGACGGCGAAGGACAGTCTGGATCTGCTGCTCTGGAATACAGGCGAATCGATCACCTCGCGGGCATAGACGGTATTGACCACCTTGTTCGGCACCTCTATGCCGACCACAGAGATTTTATCCGGGATTGCGGAGATACGCACGCCCTGTGCGCCGAGCGCAAGCGCGATGTCATCGGCAAGGTTCGTAATCTTGGAGAGCTTGACGCCCTTGTCCAGCTCCAGCTCATAGCGAGTCACGGAAGGCCCGCGGATGACATTGACGATATGGGGCTCGATGCCGAAACTCTTAAGCGTTTCCGCCAAACGGCGCGAATTCTCGCGCATTTCCGCGGTGGCATCCACCATCCCATGTTGCCGGAGCGTCAGAAGGGAGAGCGGAGGGAATACATATTCCGGCGCGGCAGGTTCCACATTCTGACGGATTTCCTCCGCAATGCTCTGTGCGGAGGAAGCGGCCTCCCCGGCCTTCAGCTTTTCCTGTTCCTGAGGGACAGGAGGCTGCGGCGAGGCGGGGAAAGCGGTCGGGAGCGGCGCGGCCTCAGGCTCTTGTGCAGCAGCCGGAGCTTCAAACCGGTCGGGCTCCGCAGGCTCTTGCGGTTCAACTGCGGCGAACGGCTGCTCCTGCGCGGCAGCAGACGGCCGTCCCGAAAGACTGCGCTGCTGCTCTATATACTGATCGGGAGAGATCGGGCGGTTTTTCCCCTCGCGCTTCTTTGCCTCGCGGAGGGTGGGAGGATCGTCCACCGGCAGGTCAAACTCCGCCGCACGGCGGCGCTCAACGCGCTCGATGTGTTTGGTGGCCATGTGATTGACAATACGTTCGGCCGTGTTCTGCTCCGGTTCTTCTTCTTTTTCCGGCTTTGGGACACGCGGACGGTTTTTAATCGCGGTGATCAGACTGTTGACCGTCATGTTCATCGTCGTGATGAGCTGCACCAGCAGAAGCAGCGCAAGAACAATGTAGGCGCCGGCAGCCGTCAGGCAGGTTTTCAGCAGAACTGCCAGGAATCCGCCGAACAGACCGCCTGTCAGGCCCTCGTTTCCTCCGAGGAAGAGTGTTTTTATCATTTGCCACTGCCATTTGATCTCCGCACCCTGAATCAGATGATAGATCGCCGATACGGACAGCAGAATCGAAAAGGTACAGAAGATCCGCAAGCGCACCGGCTTGCCCTTGCTGGAAAAGAGAATGATGCAGGCAATCAGCAGCGCCAGAGGCAGCATATAGCGACCCGGCTGGCCAATCAGGCCGGTAATCAGACAGATCAGCGGCTTAAGGAGAAAGGCGTCGGTATCAAAGCAGCATATGACAGAAAAAACCGTAAGAAGAATGCAGAGAATCGCCCAGATCTCTCTGCGGTTCTGCCGCCGCTTTGCCGGGGCCGCGCTCTGGGTCTGTTTGGCCGCCTGTGTCGTGCTTTTTTGCTTTTTACTCTTGTTTGCCATTTCAAACTCCTTTGCTTGCAGCAGGGGTCAGGCGTTGATCAGTGCGACGATCAGCACGATCACGGCCGCATCCCAGCAATAGTAGGAAAACACATTAAACTTCTGTTTCTGCATCAGATAGCGCAAATACTGAATCGCAAGATATCCGAAAACGGTCGCAAGCGCAGCGGCTGACAGCATCATTGCCAGCGTCATTGCGGAGAAACTGCCGTAAGCCAGCGCACGGATCAGGCGATAGAGGAAGGCAACCGCCTGATAAGCGATAGTAAGCTGAAAGCAGACTCTCAGATTATACAGCTCCGACAGGCCGCAGGTGCGTCCCACGGAGAGGGATGCCGCAACAGAGGACAGGCCGGGGAAAACGCAGAGCATCCGGCTGACGCCGAGCAGAAGCATATCCGGTATGGTAACATTTCTTCCGTCTTTCCGGCCGGGCAGTCCCCTGCTGCAAAGATAAATCAGCAGGCCGTTGACCGCAAAAAAGAGAGCCACGAGTGATAGGCGGCTGATGCGTTCCGCCGCTGCGGTAAAAATCAGCGACAGCAGCATCGGCAGCAGGGCGAACACACTCATGAACACACTGCGGCGCATCGGGGAATTTCGTCGTCTCTTTTTGTTTGCAGCGGTCATCGCCAGCAGGGTCTTTCCCGTGGAAATGGATTCCGAGCGAAAGGCCAATATGACCGCAAGGATTACGCCCAGACAGACCGCCGCACGAACATACAGGCCGCTTCCCTCTCCGAGCGGGGAGAGGTCAAAGGCGCCATGCAGAAACGCCGCATGTCCGGCAAAGGAAACCGGCAGAACCTCGGTCAGGCCGCCGATGATTCCGTAGATGATTGCTTCCCAGATTTTCAAGCTATCCTTCCTCTAGGCAGTGCGTAAACATCGCCTGCATCTCTTTCGGCCTGCATATGTACCCGCGGTTCTGGAGGGTATTCTCCGCGCCGCAGTCAGGGTCACAGGTCACAGTATTGAATATTATAACATATCCGTTTCCGGATTTCTATACTTTTTGTGTCTTTTGTTCTCCTCCCCTGCTTTTTCGCTGCTTTTTCGTCTCTATCATCCGATGCAGAGCTTCCAGCGCGTCGTGCAGACCGCCCAGCCGGTCGATCAGTCCGCTCTGCACTGCTTCCTTGCCATAGACAATCGTACCCACGTCTGTCGCGATCTGCCCCGTCGCCATCATATATTCCGTAAACTTTTCCCGTGTAATTCCGGAATTGGCCGTGACAAAATCCGTAATCTGTTCCTGAATCCTCTGAAAATAATGATACGTCACAGGCGATCCCACCACGACGCCGCAGGTGCGGACTGGGTGGATCATCATGCTGGCGGAGGGCGCGATAAAGCTCTTTTTGGCGGAAACCGCCAGTGGGATTCCAATGGAATGCCCACCACCGAGTACCAGTGAAACCGTCGGCTTGCGCATGCTGGCCACCAGTTCCGAAATGGCAAGGCCCGCCTCGATATCGCCGCCCACCGTGTTCAGCAGGAGCAGCAGTCCGTCGATCTCTTCGCTTTCCTCTATAGTGGCCAGCAGCGGCAGTACATGCTCATACTTTGTCGTCTTTACCGTTTCCGGCTGCACCTGATGTCCCTCAATCTGTCCGATGACCGTCAGGGTGTATACCGTACCGCGGCCGGTTTTCATCAGACCCGCGCCAAGCTCCTCTACACGTTCCTGAGATTGATTGCGCTGTTCCTCCATAACGTTCCCTCCAAAGCATTTTCCCTGATATCAATTCTCTTTGAAAAGCAGACACCTGCAGGATGACCGCATTTCCAGAGAATTGTGTGAGACGGCCCTTGCGCCGTTCGGGTGCAAAGGACAGCGCTCAGGCGCTGTCCACCTGATAGAAAATGTCTGTTTTCTATCAGGCGTTAGCGTTAGTATGCCGCAGACGCAAATAATCATGCCGCTGTGTTGAAATTGCAGGCGGATTCTGCTATACTTGTGGAAAAAGAAAGAGAGGTACAGCAATATGCAGTATGAATACAAAACCCATGGCGTATGCGCCAGCAGGATCCTTTTTGACCTTGACGGAGACACCGTTTCCAACATTCGCTTCATCGGCGGCTGCAGCGGCAACACGCAGGGCGTTTCCCTGCTCGCCAACGGCATGAACGTAGACGAGGTCATTGCACGTCTCCGCGGCGTGCGCTGCGGGATGAAGCCCACCTCCTGTCCGGATCAGCTTGCACAGGCGCTGATCGCCGCGAAGGAGCAGCAGAAGGCACAGTAACGCAGCCCATCAACATTTGGCAGATTTTCTGCTGTCCTTATGTCGACTCACGTTTTTTATTGTCAATTCATCCCTGACCTGTTGATTTAAAACACAAAATACGCTATAATAGGCTGTGGCAAAGAACACTGGCGAAGGCTCCTTTCTCCGCGCGGGAGAGCTGCAAAAAAAACAAAGCACGGTGCGCAATCTGTTGGCTAACTCTGGAATGAAATTGTGATTTGGAGGTATTCTATGAAAGCAACACAAAAACCGCACAGACTGCTGAGTATGCTGCTCTGCCTTGTACTGCTGCTGGGCCTGCTCCCTGTTACGGCCTTTGCAGAGGGCGGAGATGTGGCCATCGACGCAACGAATTTCGAGGACGAAGCGTTCAGAGCCTATGTCGAGGAAAACTTCGACGCAGATAAGAACGGTTCTCTGAGCACCGCAGAGCTTGCGGCTGCAACGATCATCGATGTGACTGCGAAGGGAATTCTTTCTCTGAAGGGTGTTGAGTTCTTTACGGAACTTACACATCTGTATTGCAACAGCAATCAGCTTGCCACGCTGGATGTGAGCAAGAATCTGAAGCTCACAGAACTGAACTGTATGTCCAACCGGCTTACCTCGCTGGATCTGAGCAGCAACACGGCGCTTACGACCCTGTACTGCGGCAGCAACCGTTATCCCATTTCGGTCTCCAGCACGAGCTGCAGCTTTGACCTTTCCACCCTCCCCGGCAGCTTTGATCTGAGCAGGGCCAGATTCTTGAGCGGTATGATGAATGTAGACACATCTACCAATACGCTGAGCTTGT
>CAJMQR010000068.1 GCA_905215665.1 uncultured bacterium
ATGCCGTCCGCCGCGGTAAAGACCGGAATGTCGGTCATTGCGATCACCCCCGTCTGCATTGTATCAGCCCAGGCGCACCTGCGCAAGGGGAAAAAGACGGTTTTCAGCAGGGTCTTTTTGTGCTATGATAAAGAAAAGGAGGCGGAGACATGATTCTGACCCACACGGCCCAGCGCGAAACGCGGCTGCTTTCCATCCTGCGGCGCGAATTGGGGATGTCCTCCGGCCTTGCCAGCCGGCTGAAATACTGCGGCGCCTACACCGTCAACGGTGAGCCGGTCTTTACCAACCATATTGTGCATCCCGGAGACGAGATCCGGGTCTGTCTCGACGAGCCGGAGCCGGAGTATCCCGCCGAGGACGGCGCGCTGGAGATTCTCTACGAGGACGAGGCGCTGATTGCGCTGGAAAAGCCAGCGGGCATCCTGATGCATCCGTCCTTCTCCAGAAACGAGGGAACGCTGGCAAATGTGCTGGCAGGCTACTATCAAAGAACCGGACAGCGCTGCGCCGTGCATCCCGTGAGCCGTCTGGACCGGGACACCTTCGGTGTGGTGCTGCTGGCCAAGAATGCCTACGTCCACGCGATTCTCTGCCGGATGCACGCCGGAGGCAGGATAGAAAAAACTTATCACGCCGCCGTCTACGGCGTTCCCGGCGCGCCGGAGGGCGTGATCGACGCGCCCATTGCGCGCGTCGCGGGCGACAGTCTGCTGCGCACCGTGCGCGGCGACGGGCGGCCGGCCCGTTCGCTCTACCGGGTGCTGGAAACGCGGGCCGGCTGCGCAAAGCTGGAGCTGCAGCCGCTGACCGGCCGAACGCATCAGCTCCGCCTGCACTGCCGGACGATCGGCTGCCCCATTCTGGGCGACCCGCAGTACGGCACGCCCGAGTCGCTGGCCTTTTCCGCAAGGCACGGTATCGATGGCCAGAGGCTGTGCGCCGTACGGCTGCGCCTGCCGCATCCCATGACGAAAAAAGTCCTCGAAATCTGCGCCACACAGGATGTATCCCTTGATTTTTAGGAGCGGGCGGTTGTATAATAGGAAAAAACAGACTGCGGTCTGAAATACGGAGGAAAAAACATGTTTGACCGGCTGATCGATATTCTGAAAGCAAATCCCCGCAAAATCGTCTTTACCGAAGGGCCCGACGCCCGTATTCTCGACGCCGCCAGCCGCCTGAAGAAGGACGGCTTCCTCACCCCGATTCTCATCGGCAATGTGGAAGAGGTCCGGGCCGCCGCTGCAAAGGGCGGTTTCGATATCGAGGGTCTGGAGATCCTCGACCCCGCCACCTACGGTGAGATGGACGCAATGGTCGAAAAGATGGTCGCCCTGCGCAAGGGCAAGATGAGCGCCGAGCAGTGCCGCGAAGCGCTGAGCAAGGGTAACTATTTCGGCACCATGCTCGTTAAGCTGGGCTATGCCGACGCGCTCCTCGGCGGCGCGACCTATTCCACCGCCGATACCGTCCGTCCGGCGCTGCAGCTCGTCAAGACGAAGCCCGGCGCGCACCTCGTCTCATCCTGCTTCATTCTCGTCCGTGGCGAGGAGAAGCTGGCCATGGGTGACTGTGCCATCAACATCTCCTATGAAGACACCGTCGATAAGGACGGCAACGTCGTCGTGTCCGCCGCGGAGAAGCTGGCGGAGGTCGCCGTCGAGACAGCCCGCTGCGCAAAGCTCTTCGGCATCGACCCGAAGGTCGCCATGCTGAGCTTCTCCACCAAGGGCTCCGGCAAGGGCGGCACGGTGCAGCTCTCCAGGGACGCCACCGCGAAGGCCAGGGAGCTGGCGCCCGACCTCGCCATCGACGGCGAGATGCAGTTCGACGCGGCCGTTTCCCCGGTTGTCGGCCAGCTCAAATTCCCCGGGTCCCCCGTCGCGGGCTATGCCAACACCTTCATCTTCCCCTGCATCGAGGCCGGCAACATCGGCTATAAGATCGCCCAGCGTCTGGGCGGCTATGAAGCCTACGGTCCCATTCTTCTGGGCCTGAACGCCCCGATCAACGACCTCAGCCGCGGCTGCAACGCCGACGAGGTCTACAAAATGGCCATCATCACCGCCGCGCTTGCGTAAATGCGGAAGCCGCCGCCCCGGAGCACTCCGAAGGGCGGCGGCTTTTTTCTTTCCCATCCCTCGCCGGAAGAGAATCCCTTTTTTCCGCCCTTTACGAATTGCGAAAAATGTGATAATATATAGAAAAATGAGAAGTGATCGCGGAAATGGAGGGAAAAGTATGAAACTCGCGCTGGTTTCCGTCTGCGCCTTTCTGTTGGGCGGCGTCAACCCGGCCTATCTCTTTACCCGTTGGAAAAAAGGTGTGGATATCCGCAACTGCGGCACCGGGAACGCCGGCGCCACCAACGCCATGTTTACCCTCGGGCTGAAAACGGCGCTCATCGTCATGCTGCTGGACGTATGCAAGGCAGCCCTCTGCGTCACCGCCGCCCGGCTGCTGTTCCCACGCAACGTCTATGCCGGCCCCGTTGCCGGGCTGAGCTGCATGCTGGGTCATATTTTCCCGGTCTGGCTCAAATTCCGCGGCGGCAAGGGTACCGCCTGCATGTGCGGGATCATTCTTGCGCTGACGCCGGCGCTGGTGCTGCCGCTGCTGCTGGTCGCCTTTCTGCTGGGCCTGCTCACCAACCGCGCCAGCCTTCTGCCTCTGGCGACGGCGATGCTGTACTCCCCCAGTTATTACCTGTGGACCGGCAACCGCGGCGTCGCCCTTCTGCTGTGCGTGATGATCCCCATGCTCCTCTGGTCCCATCGGAAGAACATCTTCGGCAGGCTTCAGGAAACCCCCTTCCGCACCATGCTCTTCCATCATAACCTTGACAGGTGCGTCGAGCGCAAGGGGCCGGATTCCCGTTCCTGAGGAGCGCACGTCATGGCTGATCTGCAGGCGCTTTTTGACGCCCATTACCCGGACCGCAGCTATCTTTCCGAGCTGTGCGACCACTATTACTGCGATTTTCTGTCCGTCGCCGTGCTGCGCCGCTCTCAGGAAAAGAGCGTGCGTCCCTTTGCGCACAGCCACGCGGCCTATGAATTTCTCCTGCCCCTGACCCCCACCCCGCAGATCATGCAGGGCGACGAGGTCTACTTCGGGCGGGTTGGCTGCGTCTACCCGCTGCAAAGCGGCTGCCGCCATGCGCAGGCAGTGGAGCTGCGCGACGTCTCCAATTGCAGCATCGTGGTCGATCCGGTCTTTTTTGAGCGCCGTCTGGCGGAAAAGGGCCTTGCCGGTCAGAAAATCGACCATATTTTCGCGGTCACCGGGACGCTGAAGGACTACCTCCAGCTGTTTGAGCAGGAATTCCGAAAGGGCGATACCGCCGACCCTGCCGATCTCCGGGCGCTGGGCGGCCTGATTGTCTCCGCGCTCATCGAGGGCCACTTCCGTCCGGCCGCCCGGCCGCCGCAGGCGGATCCCGCGTCAGCCATGGAGGAAATTGAAACCTATATCGACCAGCATTTCTGCGAAAAGCTGACCCTGGACAATCTGGCGGAGCGCAGCGGCTTTGCCAGAAGCTATTTCATATCCCAGTTCAAAAAGCGTTGCGGCGAGGCGCCCTATGCCCGTATCACCCGCCTGCGTCTGGCCAAAGCCAAGGTGCTGCTGCGCAGCACACAGTATCCCGTGGCAAAAATCGCGTCCCTTTGCGGCTTTTCCTCTCCCAACGCCTTCGCAAATGTCTTCCGCAAGGACACCGGCAAAACCCCGGGAGAATTCCGGAAATTATGAGTCCCGATCCCCCGCATCCGCCATCCAAAAACAGTAAAAAGGAGATTCTGCTATGAAGAGAACCGCCACCCTTTTCCTCTGCATTCTGCTCGTCGCCGCTACCGCCGTTGGCTGCGCCCTGTTTTCCGATCCGTTTTCGGCCGATAAAAAGACGTTTTCCTCCAACGGCATGGAGATCACCCTGACAAAAGCCTTCAAGGAAACCTCTTTTGAAGGCTATACCGTCTGCTACGACTCCTCAAAGGCCGCCGTCTTTGCACTGAAGGAGGAATTCTCCCTCACGGAAGGTCTGGAGGCGCTGACGCTGGAGCAGTACCATGATCTGGTGCTTCAGGCAAACGCCGCCAAGAATCCGGAGCGCGGCGAAAACGTCGGCTCCATCCCGACCATGCTGTACAACTTCTACAATGAAGAGGAAAAGACGGAATACCGCTATTTTGCCGCCATGTATAAAGCGGACGACGCATTCTGGATCGTCCAGTTTGCCTGCGAAGAGGATCTGTTCGATACCTATGAGCCGTACTTTGCCGAGGCCGCGAAAACCGTCGTCTTCCAGACCGCATAGCGTGCGCGCGGCATGGGGACTGCATCTCCCTGCCGCATGGAACGAAGCCCTGCCTGCCGGAAAAGCCGCTGCACTTTTCCGGCAGGCAGCTTTTTGCTGATAAATCCTTGCAAGCATGGGAAAAATATGCTATATTCGATACTGGTTTTTGATGAAAAGCTTTCATGGCTTTTTTCGCACCGCAGGTGCGTCAGGAACCGCATGGTACCAATTCTCTTTTCACTGATACTCCATTCGATCCAGAGAGGCTGTTATGCTAGAAATTAAAAATCTTTCCTATCGCGTCGAAGACGGCTCCGGCACCGCGGAGATTCTGCGCGACGTCAGCCTGACCATAGACGACAAGCGTTTTGTGGTCATCACCGGCCCCAACGGCGGCGGCAAGACCACCCTCGCCCGAACGGTCATGGGCATCAACCCCGCCACCTCGGGTTCCATCCTCTGGAACGGCAGGGACATCACAAAGCTCTCCGTCACGGAGCGCGCGCGGTTGGGGATCTCCTACGGCTTCCAGCAGCCGCCCCGTTTCAAGGGCATGAAGGTCCGCGACCTTCTGAACATCGCCGCCGGCGCGCCGATGTCGCACGACAGGGCCTGCGATTACCTGACCAAGGTCGGCCTGTGCGCCCGCGACTATATCGACCGCGACGTGGACGCCAGCCTTTCCGGCGGCGAGGTCAAGCGCATCGAGATTGCCACGGTTCTTGCGCGCCGCAGCGGGCTGATGATCTTTGACGAGCCGGAGGCCGGCATTGATCTGTGGTCCTTCGCACGGCTGACGGAGACGTTTCAGGAGATCCACGACAAAAAAGAAGCGACCATCCTCATCATCTCCCATCAGGAGCGCATCATCCGCCTGGCCGACGAAATCGTCCTCATCGCCGGCGGCACCGTCAGCGCGCGCGGCAGCGTGGACGAGGTCTATCCGAAGATCATGGCCGACACCGTGACCGGCTGCAACCGTCTGGGAGGGAAAAACCTATGCTGAACGAGCTTCAGGAAAAGATTCTGTCCATCGTCGCGGATATGAAGGGCACCGGCGAGGGCGCGGTCAACATCCGCAGCGACGGCCGGAAGGCCTTCCGCCGCAATACGGATCACATCGTCATCGAGTCCAAGACCGACAAGGACGGCATCGACATCCGCATCGCCCCCTTCACGAAGGACGAGTCCGTGCATATTCCCGTCATTCTGACCGAGTCCGGCTTCCGCGATATGGTCTACAACGACTTTTTCGTGGGCGAGGGCGCGGACGTGACCATCGTCGCAGGCTGCGGCATCCATAACTGCGGCGACTGCGACAGCCAGCACGACGGCATTCATACCTTCCACGTCGGCAAAAACGCAAAGGTCAAATATATCGAAAAACACTACGGAGAGGGCGAGGGCAGCGGCAAGCGCATCCTGAACCCCCAGACCATCCTGTATCTGGAGGAGGGCGCCTCCGTAACACTGGAAACAAGCCAGATCCGCGGCGTGGACGACACGAAGCGCTACACCCGGGCCGAATGCAACGGGGCGCACAGCGAGATCGTCATCCGCGAAAAGCTCCTGACCCACGGCGGACAGCACGCGGTCAGCGAGATGGACGTCTTTCTCAACGGTGAGGACACAAAGACGCAGGTCATCTCCCGTTCCGTCGCGCAGGACAGCTCCTCGCAGATCTTCTATCCGCGGGTACAGGGCAACAATCTCTGCTTCGGCCACGTCCAGTGCGACGCCATTTTGATGGGAAATGCCAAGGTCCGCGCCATTCCGGAGATCACCTGCAATCACGTTGACGCCAGCCTGATCCACGAAGCCGCCATCGGCCGCATCGCGGGCGATCAGATCCTCAAGCTCATGACGCTGGGGCTCAGCGCGCAGGAGGCGGAGGAGAAGATCCTCGAGGGCTTCCTGCGTTAAGGCCATGCTGCGCATCACACTGATTACCGTCGGGAAGCTCAAGGAAAAATTCTACCTTGCCGCGGC
>CAJMQR010000069.1 GCA_905215665.1 uncultured bacterium
TCCATCGTCTTTGACGAGGCAGAAAACCGGATGCACACCATCAAGGCCGTCCTCGCCGCCACACTGTGATTTTTCCCCGGCATGCGAAAGCGTGCCGGGGCTTTTCATAATTCGCGATTGCGGAATAGAAAAAGGTTGTCTTTCTGACAGAATAACGCTATAATGAAAAAAACGACATATTTTGTTTCCGTGCCTGCGGTGCTAAAGAGTGTTCCATGGATCGCAGGCCCGCGCTTTGGCGCAAAGGGTTTTGCCGGAAACGGCAGGGCCTTCCGTGTTTGAGAAGGAAGCATTTTTTCATTCTGGGGGCATCTTCCGGTGCCGCCGTGTTTGCGTGCTGCTTCTTTTCGACGCAGCGCGTTTTTTTATTCTTTTCGGAAAGGGGGAGGCCTCTGCATGAAACAAGGGAATCTCCGTGCCAACCGCGTTCTGCTGGTGCTGGCCGCCATCCTGATGGCGCTCTTTTTCGCCTCCTTTTATTTCGGACGTTACGGCGTGGATGTCCCGACCACCTGCCGCATCCTGCTGTCACGCCTGTTCCCGATGGAAAAAACGTGGGATCCCAACATGGAGACGGCGGTGATCAACATCCGTCTGCCGCGCATCCTGATGGCCTGTCTGGTCGGCTGCTGCCTTTCCTCCGCGGGCGCCGCCTATCAGGGCGTTTTTCAGAATCCCATGGCCTCTCCCGACATTCTCGGCGCCTCCTCCGGCGCTGCCTTCGGCGCGGCTCTGGCAATCCTGCTGGGTCTGCCCAACATCGGCATTACGGTTTCCGCTTTCTTCTGGTCGCTTCTGACCGTCGCGCTCGTCTATGCCATCGGGCAGCGGGCGCAGGGCAAACGCGTGCTGAATCTGGTGCTGGCAGGCATGGTCGTCAGCTCCCTGTTCAGCGCGTCCACCTCCTACATTAAGCTGGTGGCTGACCCCAACAATCAGCTTCCCGCCATCACCTACTGGCTGATGGGCAGCCTGAGCGGCACGCGGCTTTCCAAGGTTCTGTACATCGTCCCCGTGATGCTTCTGGGGCTGGTTCCTCTGTTTCTGCTCCGCTGGAGAATCAACCTTCTGACGCTGGGCGACGAGGAGGCGCAAGCCATGGGGATTCATCCGGTACGTCTGCGCTTTATTATTGTCATCTGCGCCACGCTGATCACCTCCGCCTCCATCTCCGTGGCAGGCACAATCGGCTGGGTGGGTCTGGTGATCCCGCATCTGTGCCGGAAGCTGACAGGCAGCAATTTCAAGAAGCTGCTGCCCGCCGCGATGCTCGCCGGAGCGGCTTTCCTGCTTCTGGTGGATGATCTGTCACGCAATCTGATCGCGACGGAAATCCCCATCGGCATCCTGACGGCCTTTATCGGCGCGCCCTTCTTCCTTTACATGATGCTGCGCAAGGAGGGGATGCACTGATGCTTGAGGTACGGAATCTGCAGTTTTCCTACGGTTCCCGTTCCGTTCTGAACGGCGTTTCCTTTCAGGCGGCGGAAAATGAGCTGCTCTTTGTTCTGGGGGCAAACGGTGCCGGGAAAACAACGCTGTTTCGCTGTATGCTGGGCTTGCTGCACGGCTACCGTGGGGACATCCTGCTGGACGGAAAAAACATCACAGCGCTTTCCGCCAAGGAGCTTGCCAGAAAAATCGCCTATATCCCGCAGTTTCACAATCCGGTTTTCCCCTATACCGCGCTGGATATGGTGATGATGGGCACAAATCACCGGCTTTCCACCTTTGCCTCCCCCGGGAGAAAGGAACGGGAGATTTCCATGCAGGCCATGGCGCAGCTCGGCATTGAGGAATTTGCGGAGCGTAATTTTCAGGAGCTCTCCGGCGGGGAGCAGCAGCTCGTGCTGGTGGCGCGCGCTCTGGCGCAGCAGGCAAAGATTCTGCTGATGGACGAGCCGACTTCCGCGCTGGACTTTGGCAATCAGATCCGCGTACTCGGTCAGATTTCCGCGCTCAGTACGCAGGGCTACACCATCCTTCTCTCCTGCCACAATCCGCAGCACGCCCTGCTCTACGCCCGCCGGGTTCTTGCACTGAATGGCGGCACAGTTGCCGCAGACGGCCCGCCCTCCGAATCGCTGAATCCGGAGCTGATCCGTCTGCTCTACGGCGTCAGCACGCACTTTGTACGCACCGGAGACGGTATTCTGATCGCTCCGGCGCAGGATTCGTTGTTTCAGCCGCCACCGCGGCCAGAAAGATAAATACAAAGGAAAAGAGGTTATCATATGAAAAGAATTCTTTCTCTTCTGTTGGCGCTTGTCCTGGTGCTGTCACTGGCTGCCTGCGGCGCCGCCAAACCGGAAACCACACAGAATCCCGCAGCGTCTTCCGCGCCGACGGAGCCGGCAACAACGGAGCCGAGTACCGCCGAGCCGGCCACCAGAGTCTTCACCGACTCTCTGGGGCGTGAGGTGGAGGTTCCCACAAATATTACCAAGCTCGCCGTTTCCGGCCCTCTGGCACAGATCGTCCTGTTCGCCCTCTGCCCCGACAAACTGGTTGGCATCGCGAGCGAGTGGGACAAGACGGCGGCAACCTACCTTGCCACGGAGTATTACAACCTTCCCATTCTGGGTCAGCTCTACGGCGGCAAGGGAGAACTGAACCTTGAGGCCCTGCTCGCCTCCGGCGCTGAGGTTGTGATCGACGTGGGCGAGCCGAAGGACACGGCCAAGGAGGATTTGGATGCCCTGCAGGAGCAGACCGGGGTTCCCTTCGTCCATATCACCGCGATGACGGACACCACCGGAAACGCCTACCGTATGCTGGGCGATCTGCTCGGCATGCCGGAGGAGGCGGAGGCGCTCGCCTCCTACTGCGAGAAAGCGTACGGCATGGCTCTGGATCTGTCGGGCAAGGCGGAAAAAGCCCGCCTGCTCTACCTTCTGGGCGATACCGGCCTGAACGTTCTTGCAAAGGGTTCCTACCATGCGGAGATCATTGATCTGCTGGCAGACAATCAGGCCGTCGTGGAAGCCCCTTCTTCCAAGGGCAGCGGCAACGAAATCGACATGGAGCAGCTTCTCATCTGGGATCCCGATGTGATTCTCTTCGCGCCGGGCAGCATTTATGCCACGGTCGGCGAAGACTCCATGTGGCAGCAGCTCACTGCCATCCGCACCGGCCGTTACTATGAAGTTCCGATGGGACCGTATAACTGGCTGGGTTCCCCTCCCTCCGTGCAGCGTTATCTCGGCATGCTGTGGATGATGAAGCTGCTCTATCCCGAGCAGACGGATTATGACCTCAAAGCCGAGGTACAGAAGTATTACCAGCTCTTCTATCACTGCGAGCTGACGGACGAGCAGTACGACGCTCTGGTTGCAAATTCCATCGGTAAAGAATCGTAAATATTCCAGATTGACTTTCTCTGGGGCATTGGCTATAATCATTTCAGGCAATGCCCCATTTCTTTTTTCGGAGGTTCCTATGAAAAAGCCAAAGCTACTGGTCGTAGGCAGTTTTAATATGGATTACATCGTCTCCACAAGCCTTTTCCCACACGAGGGTGAGAGCGTCTCTGCCACCGCTTTCCGCAAGGCGCCGGGCGGCAAGGGGGCAAATCAGGCGGTGCAGGCCGCCCGCCTCGGCGCCGACGTTACGATGTTTGGCAAAGTCGGCTGCGATGAGGATGCGCGGACACTTCTGTCCATTTGCGAGGAAGCGGGAATCCACACGCAGCATGTGATCCGTGACGGGGCGTTCACAACCGGCTCAGCCCATATCATTCTGGAGGAAGCGCCGGGCGTTTCTACGAAAAACCGGATTCTGGTCGTCGCAGGCGCAAACGGAAGCATCACCGCACAGGAAACGACTTTTCTGGAAAACGAAATCTCCGGGTTTGACATGGTAATCCTGCAAAACGAGATTCCCATGCAGATCAATGAGCAGGTCGCGGAATATGCCCATGCCAGGGGCGTACCTGTAATGCTGAATCCCGCCCCCGCCGCACCTCTGTCCGATCAATTGCTCTCCTGTCTGAGTTATCTCTCCCCGAATGAGCACGAACTCGCGCTCATCGCCGGTCTCCCGATCCGAAGGGATGCGCAGGGCGTCTGTATGGAGGACGTCCGCGCCGCTGCCGCCGCGCTGCGCGCAAAAGGCGTCGGCTCCGTTCTTGTCACGCTCGGCTCTGACGGTGCCTATCTGCTCAATGATGAAGGCGCGTTCTTCTCTCCCTGTGCGCAGGGCATCCGCGCCGTCGATCCCACCGCTGCCGGCGACTCCTTTATCGGGGCTTTTTGCGTCGCGCAAGCCTGCGGCTGGACGTGGGAGGACGCGCTTCGTTTTGCCAATCACACTGCGGGGCTCACCGTGTCTCAAATGGGCGCGATGCCCTCCCTGCCGAAGCTGGACGCCGTGGAGGTCTTCCTGCGCACAAAAACCGGAGGCGTTCCCGACATCTCCGCTCTCATATGAACCACCGATGAAAAGAACTCTTTGACCGGCGGCACAATACCATTCTTTCGGTGTTCCTTGACCTGTTCCGGATGCCGCACCGGCCGGAATGGGCTTGGATTCACTGAAACGCACCAAAGCTATATGATGCAATTAAAGAGCATGGCGCCCTTTGGGACGCCATGCTCCTCAGCTTGTCAAAAAAGTCCGTTTGGACTTTTTTGACAAGCTGCCTGCAAAATTGCAAAATAAGAATTGAAGTATTATTTTGCAATTTTGGCCGCTGCGGCGGGTGATTGAACGCGAAAGGAAACCCATCTCCGCGCCAAGTGCCGCCGCGCAGCGGCGGTTGCGCTCCGAAACGCCTCGCTGCGGCTCGGTGTGACGGTTTCCTTTCACACTTTCCTTCCCTCCGAAACCTTCGGCCGGAAGGTTTTTCGACGGGCTGAAAGAGCATGGCGCCCTTTGGGACGCCATGCTCCTCAATTTCCATTTCAAGGAATTTGCTTCAGGTGATCTCTCTTCTGCCTTCCAGCGCGCGCAGGAGAGTCACTTCGTCGGCGTATTCGAGCTGGCTGCCGACGGGGATTCCGTAGGCCAGACGCGTCACACGCACTTCCATCGGGCGCAGCAGGCGGGAGATGTACATTGCCGTGGCCTCGCCCTCCGTATCCGGGTTCGTGGCCATAATGATCTCCCGCACGCCGCCCTTGGCAACGCGGGCCAAAAGCTCGCGGATGCAGATGTCATCCGGCCCGATATGGTTCAGCGGCGAGATGACGCCGTGCAGCACATGGTATACGCCGGTAAACTCTCTGGCACGCTCCATGGCAATGACGTCCTTCGGCTCCGCAACAACGCAGATCAGACCGTGGTCGCGCTCCTCGTTGTCGCAGATGGGGCAAAGCTCCCTGTCGGTCAGATTCCGGCAGACCGGACACAGGTGGACGGTCTGCTTGGCCTCGACGATGGCGTCGGCAAACTCCTGCGTCTCCTCTGCGGGGAGGGACAAGAGATAAAATGCCAGCCGCTGTGCGGTCTTGCCGCCGATGCCCGGCAGCTTTGCGAACTGCTCTGTCAACCGCTCCAAAGCGGCGGGAAAATAGCGCATAGGCTCAGAACAATCCGCCGAGGTTCAGGCCGCCGGTCAGCTTCGACATATTCTGCGCAGCTTCGGCCTCTGCCTTTCGCATTGCCTCATTGACCGCCGCGACAACCATATCCTGCAGCATCTCCACGTCCTCCGGATCGACCGCTTCGGGATGGATGCTCAGAGAAAGCAGCTCGTGCTTCCCGTTGACGACTGCCTTGACCATACCGCCGCCCGCCGTCGCGTCATACTCTTTGCTTTCCAGTTCCTCCTGCATTTTCAGCATATCCTGCTGCATCTTCTGGGCCTGCTTGATCATGTTCATATTCATGCCGCCGCCCATTCCTCCGCGATAACCGCCCTTTGCCATATCAAAAACTCCTTTTCATTTTATATCCACAATTTCCGGATGCTCCTCGGCAAAGTGGAGCAGCCGGTCGAAGCCGGTGTGATCCTGCTCCGCCGCGCCGGCCTTCTGCGCCTGCGCCGTCACAGGATATCCAAGCAGCGCCGACGCCTTTTCCGCGGCGGTCTGCAGCACGTCCGGCCTGTTCACGATACCGAACGCAAAATCATTCTCCGCAATCAATAGCAGACGGTTCTTCTCCAGGCGCCCATGAACCGGCGCATTCTCCGACGTGCCGAACATGCTCATAGCCGAAGGCTTCAGCGCCGGACGAAGCCGCTCGAGCAGCTCCGGCCAGAAACCCGCAGGCACGGCCGTCTGGCTCTCCTCCG
>CAJMQR010000070.1 GCA_905215665.1 uncultured bacterium
CTAGGTTTATTCTAGCAGATTCTCCGTCTCTTGTCTACCGTAGATGTTGAATACAACCTGTGCCTCGTCCTGCAGGTGCTGCACCGCCTCCAGCCGCTGCGCTCCCTCTTTGGTAATGCGCCAGACGTGGGGCGTCATATACAGGAGGTCGCGCACCTCCTGCGGCTCACTGAGCTCAAAGGGAAATTGCAGCGTCCGGCTGTGAAGGAGTCGAAAGCCCGCAAGCTGCGGATGCAGATGTTTTTCCTTCTGCCTGACCTCCGGATAGATCAGCTCTTTAAGCCGCGGCAGGTGATTCTCTCCCGCGAGCACCTGAATAAACACGCCGCCGGGTTTCAGAACGCGGCGGTATTCCTCCGCCACCGTCAGAGCGAACATGGACAAAAGGCAGTCGAAGCTCCCGTCCGCGAAGGGCAGATGCGAGGCCGTCGCAACCAGGAAGCACGCCCGTTTCTCACGTGCAGCGGCGTAGCGCACGGCCTCCTTGGACACGTCGACGCCCCAGCGCTGCGGAATCTGCGGCAGCATGGAAAGATAGTACCCCTCGCCGCAGCCGACATCCAGCACGGCTTGGCAGCCAGGGCAAAAGCGCCCGGTTTCCTCCGCCAGCGCCCGTACAATCGGGAGATAAAAGCCACGGTCGAGGAACGCGCGCCTTGCGGCAACCTGCTGTCTTGTGTCGCCCGGATGCAGAGAGTGCTTCTGCGTCACGGGCAGCAGATTGACGTATCCCTGTCTTGCGACGTCGAAAGCGTGTCCTCCGTCGCAGTTCCATGTCTTTTCCCCGCGGCGAAGCCGCTGCCCGCACACCGGACAAAGTAGTTCAATCATATTGTTTCACCAGTTTTTCCAGATTTTTTTATCCTTCCCCGGCGTTGGAACGCACATACTATTGCAGGCTATGAAAGGTGGCGCTTCTATGAGACGTTTTCTCGCAGCACTCGTACTGTGTACATTTCTCTGTCCTGCGGTCCATGCCGGCGAAACGCAGAAATATATCGCGCTGACGTTTGACGACGGCCCTTCCGGCAGGTACACCGAGCGGCTGCTGGACGGTCTGCTGGAACGGGAAATTCACGCCACCTTTTTTCTCTGCGGCTACCGCGTGGAGCAGTATCCGGCCCTTGCCGCGCGCACCGCGCAGGAGGGTCACGAGATCGGGAGCCACAGCGACCGGCACGAATTTTTCACGCACATGAGCGCCGATGCCGTCTGCGCCGATCTGCGTGCAGCGGCGGAAAAAATCGCATCCGCGACGGGCCGGACGCCGGAGCTTCTGCGTCCGCCGGGCGGACTCTACGATCTTGACGTCATCCGCCGTTCCGTCTGCGCGGATTCCCCCATCATTCTCTGGTCGGTCGATCCCGAAGACTGGCGCGGCAAAAGCGCCGCAGGCATCGCGGCCTATGTCACAAAGCGGGCAAAAAGCGGCGACATCATTCTGCTGCACGATATGCACGCTTCCAGTGTGGACGCGGCGCTTCGCATCGTCGACACGCTGGAAGCGCAGGGCTTCGCTTTTGTCACCGTATCCGAGCTGGCGCTGCTCTCCGGCACGCGGCTGCGGGGCGGAGAGACGTATTACAGGTTCGATTTTCCGAAGTACGAATCAAAAAACGCTTCGATTTCCTCAGAGCAGGCAGAAACAGAGCCCTGCACAAAATCAGGTTTTCCGCCGCCCCTGCCGGAGAGGGCCGCATTGAGTCTGCGCACAAAATCGCGCAGATCGCCGTTTTTGCAGCCTGCCGCATATTTATAGGCAGTCCCTTCTCCGGCAAACACCGCGCAGCAGCCGCCGCAGGACTGCGCCACGGCGTCCGCCAGACGGCGCAGAGCATCGGGCTGCATCGGCTCTTCCAGCAAAAGCACATTTCCCCTCCCGCGAAAGCGCTCCGCACGCAATGCGAACATCGCGTTTTCGGTCTGCGAGAGGCGGAATTTTCTCTGCTCCGCCTCGGCGCACAGGCGCCGTACCGCCTGCGCCGTCTCCAGCGGCTTTGCCGACAGCAGGCCGGAGATCTCACGATTCTGCTGAAGGATTCCGTTCAGATATTTCAGCGCCCTGCCGCCGCAGAGCATTTCAATGCGCGAACCGCTGTGGAAACGCACCACGGAGAGCAGCTTGATCAGGCCGATTTCCCCGGTTGCCCGGACATGGGTGCCGCAGCAGGCGCACAGGTCAATGTCTCCGAACCTGACGAGCCGCACCGCGCCGGTCAGTTCCTTTTTGCTGCGGTAAGGCAACCGCTTCAGCTCCTCCTGCGCAGGATACCAGACCGTCGCGGGCAGATTCTTCCAGACCGCCTCGTTGGCGGCGCGCTCCACCTGCGCCAGCTCCTCCGGATTCAGTTCTCCACTGAAATCGATGGTAATGACTTCGCCGCCCATATGGAATCCCACGTTTTCATAACCGAAACGCGCGTGGATGATTCCGGAAACCAGATGCTCGCCCGAGTGCTGCTGCATCAGGTCAAAGCGGCGCGCCCAGTCGATCGCGCAGCGAACCGTCCGGCTGGCCTGCACCGGCGCATCGCAGAGATGCACCACCTCGCCGTCCCGCTCGCAAACCTCCAGCACGCGCGCGTTCTCTATCGTGCCAAGGTCGCAGGGCTGTCCGCCGCCCGTGGGATAAAAGACCGTCCGGTCGAGCAGCAGCTCCCAGCCGCGCTCCGTGCGCGTACAGGATCGGACGGCAGCGTCGGCTTCCGTCAGATAGGGGTCGGTATAGTATACTCTTTCTGTCGCCATTGATTCTCCGCCTCTTTTTGTCCGTATTTCTGATTATTTTACCACATTCCCTTCCCAAGCGGAAGAAGTTTTCCCGACATTCCGGGTTTTTTCTTTTCCGGGTTGACAAAAGAAGGAAAATCAAATAAGATATGAGACGGATTTACCAAATTTTTATCCGGGAAAGGTGGGAACGTCATGGACGCTGGGAGTAATAACGGCATATCGATAGGCCGAAGTCCGCAGGGACAGCTCTGCGTCCGCGCGGGACGTTCCTGATCTGTCTTTGGCTGCCGTGTCTGCTTCCGTATCTCTGACAAGTTATGTATCAGGAGGAAAAGACCGATGGCAGAACATAGCGTCACTGTCGAAAGCACACTGGATGCGCTGCTGACGGAAAAAAAGTATTCGACAATCCGTGATATTCTGATCACGATGAATCCGGCGGACATTGCCTCCGTGTTCGACTCCATGGAGGAAGAGCGCCTGCCGCTTCTGTTCCGGCTGCTGCCGAAGGAGCTGGCCGCGGAAACTTTTGTGGAAATGGAGCCGGACGCGCAGGAGCTTCTGATCCGCGGCTTTTCGGATTCCGAGCTGCGCGAGGTCGTCGACGAGCTGTATGTGGACGACGCGGTGGATATCGTCGAGGAGATGCCGGCCAATGTGGTGCGGCGGATTCTCTCTCAGGCGGACCCGCAGATGCGCAAGGACATCAATGAAATTCTGCGATATCCGGAGAATTCCGCCGGCTCCATCATGACGACGGAATATGTCTCCCTGCGCCCTGACATGACCGTGGAGGAATCCATTCTCCGTATCCGGCGGACAGGCGTGGACAAGGAGACAATCTATACCTGTTATGTGACTCGCGACCGGTTGCTGCTTGGGCTCATCACCGTCAAGGACCTGCTGCTTGCGCAGGACGACGGCATGCACATCAGCGAGCTGATGGAGACGAACGTCATCTCCGTCAATACGCATACCGACCAGGAAGAAGTCGCCCAGATGCTTTCCAAATACAACTTTCTGGCGCTCCCCGTGGTGGACGGCGAAAACCGCATGGTCGGTATCGTCACCTTCGACGACGCCATGGACGTCCTGGAAGACGAGGCCACGGAGGACATGGAGATCATGGGCGGCATGACGCCCTCGGACAAGACCTATCTTCGTTCGACGACCTTTGATCTCTTCCGGCACCGTATTCCATGGCTGATGCTCCTGATGGTCTCGGCAACCTTCACGGGGCTGATCATCACAAAATTTGAGGACGCGCTGAAGATGCAGGTCGCCCTGACCGCTTTCATTCCCATGCTGATGGACACCGGCGGCAATTCCGGCTCCCAGTCCTCCGTCACCATCATCCGCGCGCTTTCGCTGGGCGAGCTGGAATTTTCCGATCTCGGCAGGGTGATCTGGAAGGAAATCCGCACCGCCGTTCTCTGCGGCCTTGCGCTGGCCGTTGTCTGCTTCGGCAAAATCCTGCTGGTCGACCGTCTGCTGATGGGCAACGACTCCATCTCCGTTATGGTTTCCCTCGTCGTCTGCCTCACCATGGCGCTGACGGTGCTGGTGGCCAAGGTCGTCGGCTGTATTCTGCCCATGCTGGCAAAGAAAATCGGCTTTGACCCTGCCGTCATGGCAAGCCCCTTTATCACCACCATCGTGGATGCCCTTTCCCTTCTCATCTATTTCGGAATTGCCTCCACGCTCCTGCCCGGCATCTCCGGATAGGCGGCGCGGCCAGAACGGGATAGCAGAGTGTCGGAACCCGGCAAAAAAATACAACGAGGAACGCCCGAAGCAGAGAGCCTTTTCGGACGTTCCTCGTCGTATCGGATGAAAGGATCCCCATTCCCCGAATACTCCGTCCGTTAAGGGGGCGGAATCACCGGAAAAGGCAGGAGGTACCGGCATGAGTCTCGTCGAACTGCGGAGTGCCAAAGCAGGCGATGAAAAGATATTGGCATACATTCAAACCGAATCGTGGAACGCCGCCTTTCGTGACATTCTTTCTCCGGAAATGCTGACACAGTATGCGAATATCGAAAAGGCAGAGGAAATGTACCGGGATGTGCTTGCCCGCTGCCTTGCAAATGTCACCATCGAGTTTCTGGAAGGACAGCCGCATTGCATTGCCGCATGGAGTCGGAGCAGAAGTGCGCCTGCGTCTGGCGCTGCCGAGCTGATATGCATCCACAGTCTGTGTGGCAATTGGCAGAGGGGCTATGGTTCCATCATGATGCGCCACATTCTGGGCGAAATCAAAGCAGCCGGCTTCTCGGAGGTTATTCTGTGGGTATTTGAAAAGAACCTCCGGGCAATACGGTTCTATGAGAAGCACGGTTTCACACCGACGGGCCGGAAAAAGCACTCGTACGGCGCCGAAGAAATCATGTATGTAAAAATGCTTTGATCCATTTGAAAACAGAGCGTTGGAGGGCGGAAACATGGTGATCCGAATGGCGCAGGAGCGCGATTACACGCAGTTGGCCGAAATGAAATGGCTGCATTGCGAAGAAGACGACGCAGACTACCATGAGAAAAATCTGGCCGGCGTTGAAAAAGATAAATTCATGGCCAAATTTGTGGCCTTTCTGTCCCGGCAGAAAGAATACAGGATCTTTGTTGCAAGCGAAGGCGATGTGATTGTCTCTGCAATGTTCGTATATCTTATTCCAAAAGTACCCAGGCCGAACGGAAAGGCCAGATATATCGCCTATCTGACAAATGTGTATACCAGAAAAGCGTATCGCTGCAGGAAGATCGGGTCAGAATTATTGGCTCGCATCAAAGAAGAGTTGAAGAAGGACGCGTGTCAACTGATCTTCGCATGGCCCAGCGATAATTCGGTGCAATGGTACATGCGGAACGGCTTTCGCCGGGAAAATGAGATTTTTGAGTGCCCTTTGTCGGAGGAATAGGCCGACCTTCGCTTCTTATATGTGCATAAATGATTCGCACATAAAGCCTGACAGGAAAAACACCTTCGGTTCCAGATGAACCGGAGGTGTTTGCCGTATTCAGGACTTGATTTTCTTGAAATTACCCATGGTTTCCTTGACGCTGGTCAGATAGGCGAAAGAATTCGGAAAATGCTGGATTACGCGCTGAAACTCCACAATCTGGTGCTTGTTTACCACGCAGATGAGCACCGTTTTGTTCTGGTGCGTAAAGCCACCGACAGCAGGCACCTCCGTGACGCTGTGCTTCAGCCGCTCAATCAGCGCCTTCGACAGTTCCTCCGGCTGATCCGTGACGATCTCAAATTTGACCGCCTCCTTGAAGCCCTTGAGCATCGTGTCGCTGACACGGCTGGACATGAAGCAGTAGGCCATGCACAGGATCACAGGCTCGATCTTGAAGTCGTAGACCACATAGGAAACCGCCGCCACAA
>CAJMQR010000071.1 GCA_905215665.1 uncultured bacterium
AGAAGCTCGCCGCCGTTCCCAAGCTCAGGGAGATCAAACGCGCCCTGTTTATCCAACCCCACCCGGACGACAATGAGATCGGCGCCGGCGGTACAATGGCCTGGCTCCGCGCCCATGGAGCAGAGGTCTATGCCCTCACCGTCACGGACGACCGCCTCGACTGCGACGCGGCACAGTTTGAAAACAATCTCTCGCTGCGCCAGAGGGAAACGCTTGCCGCCGTGGAACGTCTGGGCGTGCAGCACGCCAGTTTCCTCGGCTTTTCGGATAAGACCGATGCTTCCGCCGAAGAGATCGCGGCGAAGATCGTGCCCGTTATCCGCACGCTCCGGCCGGATGCCGTGTTCTCCGTGGACCCGACGCTCACGAATGAGTGCCACCGGGATCACATCAAGGTCGGCTGGGCGGTGCGCTACGCGGTGATGGACGCCGTCTGCGATTTTTACCCGCGCCTGCCGGACAACGCCCGTCATTCGGACACCTGGCAGGTGAACGTGCTCGGGCAGTACTTCACGGCGGAGCCCAATACCCTCCTGGACATCGGCCCATTCTGGGATGACAAGATGCAGGCAGTGAAATGCCACCATTCCCAGGTGAACCATCCCCTTCTCCTCGCTCTTGATGCCCAGTCGCGCTGGTTCGGCGAAAAGGCCGGAGTAAAGCGGGCCGAAGCGCTGAAACTCTACTCGTTTTTACAGTTGCACTGCTTCAATCTGCCGGTTCAACCGGCACAATAGGAGGTCATCATGAAACTTCTCAAGCCCTATACCAATGAGCGGCTCCCCCTGTGGCGGGAAATTCTGTACGGCGGAGGCAATTTTTCCGCCAGTCTTTTCGGTACCATCATCGGCACCTGGCTCAGCTTTTTCTACATCGACACGCTGGGCTTCAATGCCCGGGCCGTGGGTATCGCCATGATTATCTATTCCGTCTGGAATGCCATCAACGATCCGCTGATGGGGTTTCTCTCCGACCGCACGCACACGAAGCTGGGGCGCCGCCTGCCCTATGTGCTCTTCGGCGCGCTGCCTCTTGGCCTGTGCTTCATCTTCGTCTTTTCACCCCCGACGGAGAGTCTTACCACTCCCACCGCGCAGATTCTCTACTATACGCTCTCCCTCTGCGCTTATGATTTCTTCTTCACGACCGTCCTGCTGAACTGGGAAGCGGTTGTCCCGGATATGTATACGAAGGAGAAGGACCGCAGCCGCATCATCGGCATCGCGCAGATTGCAGACGTACTCGGCGGCGTGGTGGCCTCCATCGCAGTCGAGCCGATCTTTACGAAGTTCGGCTGGTCCGCCATGGCGGTGATCTTCGGGTGTATCGGCGGCGTTGTATTGCTGATGACCGTCTTTGGCATCCGGGAGAATCCCAAGCATGCCGCGCAGCCCTCCCTTCCGCTATGGAAGTCGATCCGGCAGACCTTCCGAAGCCGGAGCTTCGTGATCTGCGTGTGCTGCGTCTTTTTCGTCGAGACCGCGCGGCTGCTGCTGATGGCCGTTGTGCCTTACTATGCGAAGTATATCTTCCCGGACGTGGAAATGGCTGCCATGATCATAACCTCGGTGGTCTTTGTCTCCGCGCTGCTCTTCACGCCGCTTGTCATCTTCGTTTCAAACCGCGTCGGCGCCAAGAAGACATACATCATAAGCCTTCTGGTCTTTGCGGTTGTTGCCTGCGGTTTTTACTTCTCAAACAGCTTTATCCTCTCCGTGGTGCTGGCTGTCATGCTGGGCCTCGGCGTTACAGGCAGCCTGCTGATGCCGAAGCTGCTTTATACCGAGGTCATAGACGAGGACCAGTCCATCACCGGCCTCAGACGCGAGGGTGCCTTCTACGGCATTCAGGCTTTCATCATCCGCTTTACATCCGGCCTGCAGGCGGTCATCCTCAGTCTCATTATGAGTCTGTTCGGCTATGTGGAGGGCGCCGCAACGCAAGCCGCCAGCGCTTCCACCGGCTTCAGGGTCGCCATGAGCTTCCTTCCGGCCGGCATGGTACTTATTGGCTGTCTCATCATTACGCGCTATCCTCTCTTCGGTGAGCGGCTCGCAGAAGTCAAGCGCAAAATTGCCGCGTCGGAAGCGGCAGAACAATCATGATTCAGAGTCAAGGAGGCGCGAAAAACATGAAACGAATGGTATCCATCCTGTTGGCTGCCGTGATGCTCCTGGGGTTCGCTGTCCCGGCCGCGGCAACGGAGGGTACGCTCCGTCTGATCGTACCGGAAGACTGGGAGCTTCAGGTTGGTGACAGCCGCACATTGGACTACACCTTCTCCGGCAACATCACGGAGCGTATGCTTCATTGGGAAAGCGACAACGAAAACGTCGCAACGGTGGATCAGTGGGGGCGTGTCACGGCCGTCGCGCCGGGCTCCGCCGTCATCACCGCCACGCAGATTACGGACGGCGAGCCGCTGACCGCGACCGCGGCCGTAACCGTCACGGAGCATCCGACCGGCGGCACGCACGCAACGAATGTCGTCAACTACCAGGGCACACCCGTGCAGGAGGTCAAGAACCTGCAGAAGCTCGTTTCCCGCTATGCCCCGGACGATGCTTCACTGCCCGAGGCCGTCCGCGAATGTATTCAGGCGGAAGACAAAACCGCTTATCAGAGCGCCGTAACCGCCGACGGAGCCGAGTGGTCCATCACGGAATACGGCGTCCTCCGCAGCGATGAAAATGCGCCGACCGCGCGCGACAAAGAGATGCGCTTCATGGGCGATCGTTACTTCCATGATACCGATACGACAAACGGAAAGGTTCTTGCCATCGTACCTGACGGTGAAAACGGCATCTGGACCGTCATGGCCGGCGGTGTCACCCACATTGAAATGGTTGAGATGTCCGCGGCCGATAAGGCGGCGCTCATGTCGGACACGACGCAGCAGTACGTTTCCCGCCGCGGCATGGTGGCCGAGGCCTATTGGGACGGCAGTGCGTGGGTCCCTAACGAAACGGACAACGACGGCCTTTGGACCGCGATGTATGGCGCAGGTGAGCTGATGCGATACGCCGTTCTCCGCGACAAGCTGGAGCAGGATCCCTCCAACTCAGAATTGCAGCGCATGACCGCGGAAGCAAAAAAGACCGCAACGAGCTCCACCGAGGCGGTTCTCCTTCTTGCAAACATCTCCATGCGCACCGGCGATACGGAGGCCTATGTGCGCTACATCACTGACGGCGGCTATGACCTCTACGGCACATTGCCCGTCTATAACAACGGCGGGAAGGGTATCTCGGACGAAGCGCTGCTGAAAGACGGGGACTATTCTCTGACCACACCGGACATTTCGCCCGCAAAGAACTGGGCGCTCGGCCAGAATCAGCCCGTCGACGGCAGCGCCTGGGCGGATCCGGCCTCCTCGGGCGGGGAGTTCGCCCTCCGCACCCGCAGTCTGGGCGGCTTCATTGCCCGCACCTATTCGCTCCACGGCGAGGCGGGCGGCAACGCCGACAGCTATCGCGGCACAATCTATTATGACTTTTCGGACTACAATGAATCGAATCCTGTTGCCGTCGGCAAATCGAGCAGCGGCGGGATTGTGAACAACGAGGATCTCAAGGGCATCCGGGTTGACGCCTCGGGCACGATTCCGGAGCGTCTCTGGAACGACCTGCTCGGTCAGGACGTGAGTATTCAGGACATCGTATATAAAGGCGATACCTCGACGGATGAGATCATCGGACACCTCTTTATCTACAAACTCGCCTACGACGTATTCCGCACGGAAGATCCGGAGCTTGCAGAAATCATCGCGGACACGGTGGACCGCTTCGCGCAGCACCTTGCCGACAACGAGTACATGCTTGTGGATGCCAGCGGCCAGCCCACGACCTGGGGAAAAATGAACCGCCAGTATTTCTACACCTACCGCTGGGGAGCGCCCTCCTCTCCGCTGACGGCTTCCGTACTGCTGACCGCATTCAAGCTCGCGGCATATACCACCGGCTATGAAAAGTGGGAAAACGAGTACCGCCTGCTGCTGCAAGAGGGCGCGTATCTCTACGGCGACATCATGAATACCCACTCCGCCCGGGACGAGGAGTTCCTCAACAAGTACGCCGCGCCCCTGCTGGGCGATACTCTGGGCGGTTACAGCCTGACGGATGCCCTCAATGCCGGCGGACTTCCCGCGCTTGCGGGAATGCCCGGCGCGCTGCCCCTGACCGAAGAGAAGAACTTCCTTCTGCGGATGTTCGCGCAGTACTCCGACGAGGAGATGGCAGCCCTCGCGTTCTACACGCTCTTCCAGATGGAGACGGATCCCGATACGCTGGACATTTACAGAGACGCGCTGGATCAGTGGTGGAAGGAGTCCTTCCAGTACAGTGAGAATCCCTTCCTCTACTACATCTATCAGCTCGCGTATCCCGATCAGACGATCACGGACGCATACGGCAACAATATCCTCGAGACTGCGGCGTGGAGTCTCTCCCGCCACCCGATCGACACGCGTACATGGTGCGCCTCCAACAACGCGCGCGATGACATCATGGTCTTCGATTTGGAGGATTACAGCGAGGATCTCTCCACCCGGGGCGGTCTGTCCATCCGGAAGACCGAATTGCCTCCCACGGCCGTCGGCGCCGAGGGGATCATCGCAATCCTGCTCAGCGGCGGTATCACCTACGGGCAGTATGATCTGAGCGCTCTGGGGGTTCCGCTCAGCGGTTCGCTGGATGTGGAATATGCCGTGGCCGCCCCCGATGAACGGGCGCTCCACAAGTTCAACAATTCGACCTACAGGCTGAACGACGATAACCCCAACCGTATGGAGGGCTCCACCACCTACACGCTGCCCTACTGGATGGGCGTCTACCATGGGATGCTGGAGCTGTCCGAGATAGGGTCCCCGGACGGAGAAGTTGCCGTTTCCTTCAATGATCTCACGGCAAACGGCTCAGACACCCAGACCACGACGGAGTTGACCCTCACCTTCGATCAGGAGGTTCCCGGCCTGTCGGCCGAAGACCTCGTGCTGACGGGCGCGGAAAAGGGAGCGCTGACCGAGGTCGAGGGCGAGACCGGCAAATATACGCTCGCGGTTTCGAATCTCACCGTTGCGGACAAAGCCGTGGTTACGGTGACGGTGCGCAAGGACGGTTACAACTTTACCCCCGAAACCAGAGAGGTTCCGGTGCGCGTGTACACCCCCGCCGCCGCGCCGGTCATTACGGCTCCGACGAGTGACACGGAGGTATCCGGCAAGGACGGCGAAACGGTAACGATGACCGTCTCCGCAACCAACGCGACATCGTATCAGTGGTTTATCAACCGCGGGAAGGGCTGGGAGCAGCTTCCGGGAGAAACGAACCCGAGTTATACGACCGCTCCCGTGAAGGAGGAGAACGACGGCTACCGTTATTATTGCCGGGTTGCGAACGATCAGGGTTCCGTGGACAGCCCTGTGTTCACGCTCCGTTTCGCCGGCAAGGGACAGGTTCCGACAGACCCGTCCGGGACGGATACACCCAAAACCGGTGATCAATTCCTCTGGTGGCCGGTAGCTCTGTTCTTTACAAGCGGCCTGGCAATCTTCGTGCTGTACCTGCTCCGGCGCAGAGGCGCTGCCGGGAAAGAATCTTAAGGGAAAGATTTCGCTCTCATGGGGCTGCTGCCAATTGCAGCAGCCCCAATGTATCCCGGGCACTCCCGCCGCAAGCTCACGGGAAACGCGAATCGCTGTGCCTTCTTAGCATGTATAAGGAACACGCCATATTCAGCCTTGGAAAGGCTGAATATGGCGTGCTTTTCGTTGATCAGACCGGATGCATGAGCCCCGCCTGTCGTTTTGTCCTCTTCGTCTCTGCCGGAAGGACGCGCGCTGCGCCGTCCCGTGCAGAATTTGACGCACCTTCGGTGCTATGGAAATTCTGGTATCAACGGTTTCTCCGGGAACTCCCCTACTCCGCAATCGTCGGCACGGCCTCCGGCGGAATGGGACAGCAGTAGCCCTCCGCGGTGCGCTTTTTGAATTCCCCCCGCGCATCTTCGAGCAGCTCCGGCCGTTC
>CAJMQR010000072.1 GCA_905215665.1 uncultured bacterium
GGAGGGCGTTCTGAAGGGGTATCTTTTCAAGGACGCCGTCAAGAACCGCGTTTTTGTGACCGATACGCCGCAGACAGGTTCCAAGACCTGCGAAACACGTTATCAGGTGTTGAAGAGCCGCAATGGGCTTTCCCTTGTGGAGTGTGAGCTGATCACCGGGCGCACGCATCAGATTCGCGCCCAGTTTGCCCATGCCGGTCATCCGCTGCTGGGAGACGGAAAGTACGGCAAGCCGGACAAGCGTTACGCCCGCAGCTATCAGGCGCTCTATTCCTACAAGCTGACCTTCCGTTTTACCACGGACGCGGGAATGCTTTCCTATCTGAACGGCAGGCAATTCGAGGTCAAAAAAGTCGATTTTGTTGAAGAATACTTCGGTTAAGCGCGAAAAGCGTGCTTTTAAGGATGAAATAACAATTGACGGTAGACTTTATGAGCAAGAAGAACTGTCTCCCATTTTATTGGGAGACAGTTTTTTCTCATACATTCTCTTCCAGCCAGCGCTTCATATCCTCGCGGCCCTCCGGCGACATGGGGAAAGTTCTCTCTCCCTCCATTTGGCTCAGCTCATAGCAGAGCGGTCCATGCCAGAATTCACAGCGGATGGAGCTCTCCTCCATGTTCACCTCATGCTTTGTCGCCCAGACCACGGTCGGCACGATGCGGAATCGGAGCGCGCCGCAGCTTCCGGTGAAAATATTGTCGTTGGCAAAGGTATGCAGCGTAGGGATGAAGATATCCGCCATTGTTTACTCCTGCATCAGCGCTTCCATCTCATCGATCAGCTCGCCGAAGAGCGCCAGAGCCTCTTCCACCGGAGCGGTGGTACTCATATCCACGCCTGCCCCGCGCAACAGATCGATGGGGCTCTTGCTGCAGCCGCCGGACAGGAAGCCGAGATAATCCTTCACCGCACTCTCCCCTTCCCTCAGGATACGGCGGGAAAGAGCGATGGCCGCGGCGTAGCCGGTCGCATACTGGAACACATAGTAGTTGTAGTAGAAATGCGGAATGCGCATCCATTCCATATCGATCTCGTCGTCAAGAACGATGCCGTCGCCGAAGTAGAGACGGTTCAGGCGGCGATATTCCGCGTTCAGAACCTCCGGCGTCAGGCTGGTGCCCTCCTGAGACATTCTGCCGATGTTCAGCTCGAATTCCGCAAACATGGTCTGACGGTACAGCGTCGTGCGGAACTGCTCCAGGAAGTGGTTGATCAGGTAGGCGCGCTCCTTCCGGTCCGTCGTCCTGCCCAGCAGGTATTCCATCAGCAGGGCCTCGTTGCAGGTGGAAGCAACCTCAGCCACGAAAATCACATACTCCGAATCCAGCGGGTTCTGGTGCCTGTTGGAGAGATAGGAGTGAAGGGCGTGGCCCATCTCATGCGCCAGCGTAAACTGGCTGTCCAGCGTGCCGGTGTAGTTCAGCAGGACGAAGGGATGCGCCTTTGCGCCGGCAGAATAGGCGCCGGAACGCTTACCGGCATTCTCATAGACGTCGATCCAGCGGTTGTCAAAGCCCTCTTTGAGGATCTTGCGATAGCCGTCGCCCAGCGGCGCCAGCGCGTCATAGACCGTCTGCTTTGCCTCGTCGATGGATGCCTTCTTATCGACGCCCTCCACCAGCGGGGTGTACAGATCATACATATGCAGCTCGTCCACGCCCAGCAGCTTCTTGCGCAGCGCGACATAGCGGTACATCTTGTCCATATTCTTATGAACGGCTTCAATCAGATTCGTATAGACCTCGGTGGGCACATTTGTGACGTCCAGTGACGCCTCCATGGCGGAGCCATACTTTCTTGCGTCGGCAAAGAACTGAAGCTGCTTGACCTGCGCCGCCAGAATTGCGGCGATGGTGTTCTTATAGCTGCCGTAGGTGCGGTAGAGATTCTCAAAAGCGCTCCGGCGCAGAACGCGGTCACTGCTCTCCATATAGGAGATATAGGTGCCCTGCGAAAGAGGATGCCTGTTTCCCTCCGCATCCACTGCGTCGGGGAATGTCAAGTCCGCATTGCTGAACATGCCATAGATGGTGTCGGGCGCGTTGGCCATCTCGCCCGCGGCCGCAAGCAGCTTTTCCTCCGCCGGGGAAAGGACATGCGCACGACGGCGGCGAATATCGTTCAGATACCGGCGATAGCGCTCCAGCTCGGGGCACTCCGCATAGAAGCGCTCCATCGTTTCATCGGAAATCGCCATCAATTCGGGCGTGGAGAAGCTGGAAGCAGCGTTCAGGGCGACAAAAGCGCTCATGAGGCTGCCAACCATCGCCTGATATTTCGACACTCTCGCGTCCTCGTCGGAGCGGCGCATGGCATAGTTGCCCAGCGCATCCGCAAGCACCTCGATTTCCTCGGTCAGCTTCAGGAACGCAAGCAGCGTTTTTGCAGACTCGCCCAGCTTTCCCGCATAGCCTGAGATCACGGGAATCAGATCCTTTGCCTTCTGCAAATCCGCTTCCCACAGCTCGTCCGTCGCATAAATATCGTGAATTGCCCACTTGTCCTGTTCCGCAATCTGTGAACGTTCCGGGATTTTTTTCGTTTCAGCCATTTTGCTTCCTCCATTGTTTTTTCTTTATTTTACCACATACTTTTGATTTTCTCAACGAAAAAGTAAAAGCTCCGGTAATTTTCAGGTTTGCTTCTCCCTCTGCGCAGTTCGCAACCCTGCTGCGAAAAAAGCCGCCATCTTGTCAGGAAAAGACGGCGGCGGATTCTATGTTCCGGGAGAAAGGCAAGGCAAAAGTCAGCTCTCCGTGATTTCCAGCACTTCCATCGGGCAGGCCTTGACGCAAATACCGCAGGCAATGCACTTGGAAGCGTTCGGCATCTCCGGCTCGAACACAAGCACGCCGAAGGGGCAGGCTTCCTTGCACTTGCCGCAGGCGACGCAGAGCTTCTTGTTGATCATGTACACACCCGTCTTCGGATTCTGTGTGATTGCGCCGTGCTCGCAGGCCGCGGCGCACTTACCGCACTGAACGCAGGTCATCGGGCGAACCTTGCCTGCGCGCTGCACAATCTTCACGCAGGACTTGTCCTGGTGAAATTCCTTATAAAACGCATTGGAGCAGGCGCGGACACATTCCAGACAGGCCATGCATTCAGAGCCTTTCTTAACGGTCAGTTTTTTCATATCGGTTTTCCCTTCTCTTGAGAGTGTTTTGTTTTATTATACAAACCCTGTACGCAAGAATCAACCTTTTTCACCTTTTTTATCGATAAAAATATTTTATCCGCACGGTTATTTCTTCAAGTCCGGCAAATACTATGCAGGCAAAGAATTTTTCATTCAGGAGGAATACCATGAAACGCATTTTGGTTTTCTGTTTTGTTCTTGCAATGACTCTCACTCTCTTTACCGGCTGTCGCGGGAGAGGAAATGTCTCCAATACGACGGACGGCATGGTTGACGGAACAAATAACACGACTGCCACCAACTCAACGAACGGCACGGGCTCTACGAATAACACCCAATCCACGAACAACACAAACGGAACGGACAGCACGAATCACACGGGTAACGGCGAGGGCATCCCGGAAGCCAGCGCTACGATGCCCGTACCGGGCACAACCGAAGGCACCGGTGCGACTGCGCCCAGCTCCAGAAGCGCCGGCCCCCGCCAATAAACGAAAAAGGGAACCCCCGCGGTTCCCTTTTGTGCATTCTCCCCTCGGGCGGTTTCAGATGACGGCTTCTCGGCAACCCAAGGGGAAGGGGCCTGCCGCAAAACGAAAAGTTTTGCGGCAGGCCCGCTTTATCAAGCCGCCAGATCCAGATTGCCGGATGCCCCGCACAGACACTCTGAACCTTTTCTGTAAATCCGGCGGATATCGTTACATCGGGATCAGCAGCAGAGTATCCGCCGGGATCAGCGTACTCTGCAGGCCGTTGGCGTCCATGACCGCCTGTGTCGCGGTATGATAGGCCTTTGCAATCTCCCAGACATCCTGTTCCGTCTCCGTCCGTCGAAGAATGACCGACGGTTTCCGTCCCTCCTCTTTGGGCCTTTCGTTGATCTCTCCTCCGCTGACGCAACGCAGGTGATGTTCCGCGGAACACTCCAGCTCCACGTTTACTGGGCAGCGCAGCTCCAGGCCGTCCGCGCCAGAGGCACAGAAAATCTCTCCGCTGCCGACCGTGCAGACACGGCAGTTCCCCGCTTCCGACAGCGCCGTGGAAAAGGCAACGGAGGAACGCATCGCTCTGCCTTGCAGGGCGCCCTCCCCGTCCAAATACAGAATGTTGCAGGAAAGCGGCAGCTCGATCTGCATCTCCTCCCCCTCGCGGCGGCGGATTGCTTCATCCGTATAGACCCATGCATCGACGACACCGCCGGACGGCGCATCGCTCCGAGCCAGCGCGGTTTCCCGGAAGGGCTGCCGGTCAAGAATCCCGGTTACATTCCACTCAGACCACTGCGGCACGAATTCCGCATCGGTGCAGAAAGCATCCTCAATCAACGATATCTGCTGTTCGCCGAAAGCGGTACACTGCGCCAGAAGGTTGGCGCTCAAAAGCAGACGCCGGCAGTCTATCTGGCCGTCAGGCTCCGTCTCCACGGACGTCAGTGACAGCAGCGTATTGAGGTCGCGGTCGTCCAACTCCTGCTCCATGTCCACATACTGGGAAAACGGCACGCCTGTTTCAAAGGTATGGAGGTTCCCTTCTGCGCACTCGTAGAGTAGATGAACCACAAGGCTGCCCTTGAATACCGCCTTGCTGCCCACCAGCTTCTGCTCTGCGACCTCCGTCCGGTAAACGCACTTCAAGAGGCGTTCCAACGCGGGCTTGCTGCCAGGGAGTTCCACCTCCTCATTCAGCACAAAGCTCTTTTCTCCAAGCGCCAGCGGCAGCTTCAGCGGAATCTGCGTTCTGCGAAGCTGCAGCGCAGGCGCAGGCTCCGGAATATCATAAAGCGTCTGTTCCCGCTTCGCATAGACTTCCAGCGTGCAGCGGATTCCGACGCGCACCAGCACTTTTCGGGAATTGAGCATCCGCGCATCCACACCGGAGACCGCGCAGACGCATTGCATGGTGCAGTCATCATATTTCGTATCGAATTCCTTCCTCGCGGAAAAAGGGATCTGCGTCTGCAGGCACTGCACCTCCCCGTCCTCCGTAACAAAAAGCACGCCCGCCTGAACGCTCCCGCTGACTCCCGCCGCGCCGGCGGTGCATTCCTCCGAGCGGATCAGCGCCGTGGCAAAAGCATCCACCACCCGATCCGCATCCGGGTAGCTGTCCGGTACAATCAGCTCCGCCGTCTGCTCCTGCGTCACCGTTTCGCAGAGGATCCGGCTCAGATAATCCAATCTGCTCTCCTGAAAAACAAGCTCCATTGTTTTCACCCCTTGTTCGTTCTATGCAATACTTATGCGGCGTCGGACAGGTTTATACTACTTTTCTTTCCGTCCGGGTATACAAGAGCTTATCTGCATCTGCGGGTACAGACCAGCCCGATCACCAGCAGCGCAATGCCGATAAGCGCCAGCACGAACTCCGAGGAAAACAGCAGAGACAGCAGCAGCCCCGCACCCAGAGCCATGATGACTGAGCCTAATAATTCGTTCTTTCTGCACATAAAAACCGCCCCCTGCTACTTTATGTGCAGGAGGCGGTGTACATGATTCATTTTTCCCTGTGTTCCCACAGCTTGACTTCCTTTGCGGCTTCATACAGACGGACATAGCTGGAATAACGGGAGGGCTGGATTTTCCCCTCCTGTACCGCTTCCGCTACCTTGCAGCCCGGTTCGCGCAAATGCGCGCAGTTGTGATAGCGGCAGCGTCCGATAAACTCAGCAAAGTCCGGAAAGGCGTATTGCAGGTTTTCCTTGAGGATGAGTTCCATCTGATCCGTATCGAAGGAAGAAAAGCCCGGCGTGTCGATCAGATTCGTTCCGTCCGGCAGGCAGCACAGCTCCACATGACGTGTCGTGTGGCGGCCGCGTCCCAGCTTTTCGGAAACCTCTCCGGTCTGCGCGGCGAACTCGGGCGCAATGCAGTTGAG
>CAJMQR010000073.1 GCA_905215665.1 uncultured bacterium
ATTCCTCCGGCGTATAGAATTCGCCGGAATTCGGAACGATCATGCTGTAGGTCTGCACACCGCTGCCGAGCGCGTTTGCGACAGTCGTGACCGCATTCGCGTAATCCTCAAAAATATCATAGTCCGAATAGGCCAGATCAATGGCCCTGTCCCCGATCAACAGCGCTTTTCCGAAGTTTTCAACATCCGGATCCGGCTCTTCAGAGTGATTTGGATCCTTGGAAGTCGTCTCGGAAGGTTCCGTCGCCACTGCAGGTTCCGAGGGCTCCGACGGTTCGCTCGCGTCGCCCGGCTGCGAAGTACTGGGAGTCGTGGCCAAAGCCTCGCCATGATCCGCTCCCTTTGTCGTAAAGTCCACGACAAGCTGCGTGCCGTCCTTCCCACTCAGGGCGGAAAAATAGTAGAAGCCGTTGAGAGAACGGTTGGATTTCAAAAACGCCTCCCGGTTCGGGAAAGTATCCGCATAGTACTCCGCAAATTTTTCGCCGTAGCTGCCGTCCAGAAGAGCGGAGAGCGTCAGAGCAGGGCGGGTTTTCAGCGCGCGGTTTTCCGTTGCGGAAAAGGTCGCGTCCTTGTCAAGCAGGGAGTACATGCCAATTCCAAGCATCAGCACGAGCAGCGCGAGGGAGCATATGGTATAGAGTTTTTTCATTGGTTTTCTCCTATCGGGTCAGAAGCTTGCGTAAATGGAAGGTGCGCTCGTGGAGCCAAGCAGGGAGACCGTGCATAACCAGAGCAGCAGCAGGACAAACAGAAACACGGAAATCACATAGACGGCTTTTCCGGCGGTCACGGTATTCTGCGCGCGCTGTCTGCCCTTCCCCATGCCGAGCACGCCGCTCCAGATAAAGCCGAACCAGCGCGGCAGAACCGACGAGCCGATAAGGCAGACCGCCAGCAGCGGCAGAGAATTGAGCAGGCGCACGGAGGTATTCGTATTTGTAAACGCCGCGCCGCCAAACATGGCTCCCAGATTTCTGCCGATCTCCGCAAGACTGCTGTGGGAGAAGATCACCCAGCCGATCAGCACAAAGAACATTGTCATCAGGTTCCGCACCGGGAAAGGCAGCCGCTCCAGTTTTGGCATCAGTTGCTTTTCTATCGCCAGAAGGACAAAGAAATACAGTCCCCACAAAACGAAATTCCAGCTTGCGCCGTGCCAAAGGCCGGTCAGCGCCCAGACTGCCAGCAGATTCAGAATCTGACGCGCCTTCCCCTTGCGGTTCCCGCCCAGCGGGATATAGACATAATCGCGGAAGAAGCTGCCCAGAGAAATATGCCAGCGCCTCCAGAATTCCGTGATGGAGGAGGAAACATAGGGCAAGTCAAAATTCTCCGGGAAACGGAAGCCGAAGATCCGCCCGATTCCGATGGCCATATCGGAATAACCGGAAAAATCGAAATAAATCTGGAACATGAACATCAGCGCAGACAGCCACGCGCCGACCACCGTCAGACCGGCAGGATCGGAGGAAAGATCCGAAATGACCTTGCCTGCATAGTCCGCGAGCAGAACCTTTTTGGCAAGACCGACGGCAAACCGAACCGCACCGTCAAAAATCATGCGGGAATTGGTGCGCCGCTGCGTAAGCTGCGGCTCGATCTGTTCATAGCGAACGATCGGCCCCTGCATGATCTTCGGAAAAAGACTGATGTACAGCAGGAATTTGGAGAAGCGGTCCGCGCCGGCGTTTTTCCCCCGATAGATGTCCACAAGGTAGGACACGGCCTGGAAGGTATAGAAGGAAATGCCGATCGGCAGCGCCGTCTCCGGCGCGCGGAACGAAGTTCCGAGCAGGGAATTCAGCCCCTCCGTCAGCGACCGAAGCGCCGTGAGCAGCAGGCCGTTCTCCACGCTGACGCCAAAGATGCCGAGGAAAAAGTCCAGATACTTGAAAATCCCAAGAACCAGAAGGTTGACCGCAATGGCAAGGATCAGCATGGAGCGCCCGCCGTTTTTCATCAGGCCGCCGAAATAGTAGTTTACATAAGACAGCCCCAGCAACAGGAGCAGATAGACCGGCTGCCCGACGGCATAAAACAGAAGGCTCGCGGCAATCAGCACAATATTTTTCCGGCGGATACCGGGCATGAGAAAATAAACCGCCGCCGTCAACGGCAGAAAAACATATAGAAAAAACAGGCTGGAAAACTCCACGGATGTGAACCTCACTCTTTGTATTCTTCTCCCAAGATAACAAAAATTCCGTGGAAAAGCAACTACAAATTGACATAAAATTTAATTATTTTTCCCTCTCCCAGTAAGGTTACATTTTTGTATGTGTGCCCGCGTATCTCTGATCACATTGTCCTGCAGAAGCAGCAGCGCGGTGAGATTCGGAAGGGCCATCAGGGCGTTGAGGATATCCGCCATCTCCCATGCCGCGCTGACCGTGAGGTACGGCCCGGCCGCCACTGCGAGGACGTAGAACATCCGGTAGAAACGCACGGCTTTCACCTTTCCGCCGGACAGATAATTCAGGCATTGCTCTGCGTAAAAGCTCCATCCGACGATCGTGGAAAAGCCAAAGAAGGCCAGGCAGGTCATCAGGCAGAAGGAGGACAGACTCTGTGACCACGGCAGCGCCGTCCGCCACGCATAATCGGTAATTTGGACGCCGGCCAGGGCATTTTGGTTCCATGCCCCCGTGACGGTGAGACACAGCCCCGTGATCGTGCAGATCACGATGGTATCGATGAAGGTGCCGGTCATTGTAACCAAGCCCTGTCGGAAGGGATCCCCGGAGCGGGCCGCTGCGGCGGCGATGGGCGTTGTCCCAAGTCCGGCCTCGTTCGTATACACACCGCGTCCGATTCCCATGCGCAGCGCGTTTTTCAGGGTAATTCCCGCTGTCGCCCCGAGCGCCGCCCTGGGCGTAAACGCGCTTCTGACGATCAGCCGGAATGCCGGGAGGATGCGATCCGCACAGCGGATCAGCAGAATACAGGAAAACAGGACATAGGTCAGAGACATCAGCGGCACCAGCATTTCGCAGACGTTTGCAATCCTTTTGACCCCTCCCAGCAGCACCAGCCCGGCCGCAACCGCCACCACCGCGCCGCTGATCACGGCCGCCCAGGAATATTGCCTGCCAAAGAGCGAAAACGCAATATGCGTCCTCTCCTGATCGAAAAAGTTTTCAACGGCGGAGGTAATGCTGTGTACCTGTGTGACCGTGCCGACGCCGAGAAGTCCCACCGTAACGCCGATGGCGGCAAAAAGCACCGCCAGCCATTTCCAGTTCTTTCCCAGTCCGCGTTCAATATACAGAAAGGGGCCGCCCAGCCAGTGATCGCCCTGCCTGATACGGTATTTGACTGAAAGAAAGCCCTCGGCATACTGCGTCGCCATTCCGAAAAGCGCCGCCACCAGCATCCAGAACAGCGCGCCCGGCCCGCCGGCGCACATCGCCGTGGCAACACCTACAATATTTCCCGTGCCTATGGTCGCCGCCAGCGAGGTACACAGCGCGGCATAGGAGGAGATGCCGCCGCCCTTCCCCTCTTCCTTGAAAATACTGCGCAGCGCTCTGCCCAGACGCGTAATCTGTAAGCCGCGCAGCCGAACGGTAAACAGCACGCCGACCCCCACAAACAGCAGCATGGTCGGCCAGCCCCATACCGCTGCCCCGATTTTCTCCAACATTTCCGCACTCCCCTACATTTCAGTTTTTTCCGCGGGAATCCGGCGGCTCCGCAATCCCGGCGGTTGTGCAGAAGATTTTTATTCCGCTTTTGCGGCGTTCATGCCGCCGCAGCAAAATATTACCGGGGTTTCTCCTATCGGGAGGGAAATAAAATGTTGTTTTTCCGAAAAAAGCGTGCTATAATTGAGAAAAACATGGGTCGAACGCCGGTATCTTCCCGCCGGCAGAAATAACAGAGAATTGTGAGGAACTCAGCATGGCTGCTTCCACCGATACTTTCCGCACCTCGCTGCATGGCTTTAACCGCACGGACGTTGTGCAGTTCATTCAGAAAATGACCACAGCGCACGAAAAAGAACTGCGCCTCCTGCAGGAGGAAAACGAACGCCTGCGTCAGGAAGCGGAGCTTCTGCGTGGCGACGCCGCGCGCCTGCAAATGCGCAACGCAACCCTGAAAGCACAGCTTGACCAGGCGGAGCAGCCCTCTGCTGCGGCGTCGGGACCGGCTTCTCCGCCGGAGTCCGCACCGGCTCCCGTCTCCCCGGCGTCAGAGATTGCAGGGGAAGAGCTTGCCGCGTACCGCCGCGCGGAAATGGTGGAGCGCAAGGCGCGGGAACGTGCGGAAGCTACCACCCGCCTGCTGAAAGACGTCTTTGCGAAGGCAAATGAACGCTTAAATGACGGCGGCGAGGCTTTTTCCGACGTAATGAACCGTTTCCGTGAGGATTATGAACGTCTCCAACAGCTTCTTGCCGAAGCAAAAAGCGTTTTTGACGCTTCCTCCGATGAACTGAAGGCCGCGGGCGACGCGCTGGACGAAACCTGATAATAAACCGCCCGAAGGACGCATCTCTGCCTCCTCGGGCGGTTTCTCTCTGCTCCCCTGGTTGTGTTTCATACTATTTCTCAATAGAATTGTTTCATTCTATTGAGAAGACACCGCCTGACGGCGTTGTCGTATCTATGATTTTCGGAATAGAAAATCATAGATACCCGTCTCATTATGATCTTCATATTAAAATGTTCCATTCTGCCGAATGAAACATTTTAATTGAATATCAGTATCAGTCCTCCGTATCACACCAGAGCTGGCAGGCCAGAGACAGGACAAAATCACGCGGAGACGGCTTCTGTCTCGGCAGATAGCCCAGCGTTCTTCCAAGCTCCTCCCTGTCGCCGAACTGCCAGATGTCGTCCGTCGCTCTGGACAGGGCTTTCCAGACTGCCGCCGTATTCTTCCCGCACAGATGCGCGGTTTCCGCACAGATCACCTTCATCTGCGGTTCCGCGGGCATGCAGCGTGCCGCCACCGTCACCGCCAGTGCCAGGATGTGGTAGCAGCTCTTTCCTCTGTGTCCGCTGACGCGCTGAATTGCCATGCTTGCTTTTTTTGTCATTCCCCTCACCCTTTCACAGCTTTCTCTTTCATACTACCACAGTTTTTTCGGGTGATTTCTTATTCGACGCAACTCAACGCTTTTCGACAGAATCAATATTCTCACCGGAGGTTGTTTGTATGTCTACCCTGATGATCCGAAATCTTTCCCACCTTATCACCTGCAACGATCGCGACGAGACGCTCCGGGGCGTCGATCTTTTCTGTGAAAACGGCCGCATTGCCGCCATCGGCCCCGGCCTCTCACAGTGCGCGCAGCGGGAGATCGACGGAACGCATTTTCTGTGCTATCCCGGCCTGATCAATACCCACCACCATCTTTACCAGCAGTTCTCGCGCAATCTGCCGCAGGTGCAGAACATGGAGCTGTTTGACTGGCTCAGAACACTTTATGAAATCTGGAAGAATCTGGATGAAACCGTCGTCCGCTATTCTTCCCTGACCGGCATGGGGGAGCTGATGAAAAACGGCTGCACCACCTGCTTCGATCATCACTATGTCTTCCCGGCGGAGGGCGGCGACCTGATCGGCGCGCAGTTTGCGGCGGCGGAGGAGCTCGGAATCCGCATGTTTGCCTCGCGCGGCAGCATGGACCTGTCCGTCAAGGACGGCGGACTGCCGCCGGACAGCGTCGTGCAGACCGTGGATGAGATTCTGAGAGACAGCGTGCGGCTGATTGAGGCATACCACGACCCCTCCTTCGGCTCCATGCGCCAGATTGCGCTGGCCCCCTGTTC
>CAJMQR010000074.1 GCA_905215665.1 uncultured bacterium
TTCGAGGCGAAGGACGTCATGGAGCTGCAGTTTATCAATACCAATAACCGCATTGTCGCGTCCTCCTACGGCCGCTTCTCCGGCAAGGTCAGCGTGACCTCGGACATCACCAGCGCCATCGCAACCAAACAGATCAGCTCCTTTACCGGAACGAATCCCGCCACCGGCGAGCGGATTATGGCGGTATCCAGCCCGCTGATCTATTCCAACGGTGAGGTCATCGGCGTGCTGCGCTATGTGACCAGCCTGCAGCGCGTGGACCGGCAGATCCTTATTTTCAGCGTGATGATTTCACTCGTAGGCGCCGTGATCCTGCTGATCGTCTATATCAGCGGTATGTATTACATCCGATCCATTCTCCTGCCCGTGGCGGAGATCACCTCCGTGGCAAAGCGCATTGCCGCCGGCAGCTACGGGATTCAGATCCACCGGCAGTTTGACGACGAGATCGGTGAGCTGGCCGACACGATCAACGATATGTCCAACAAAATCAGTCAGTCCGAACGGATGCAGTCGGAGTTTATGTCCTCGGTTTCCCACGAGCTGCGCACGCCTCTGACAGCGATCAGCGGCTGGAGCGAAACCCTGCTTTCCGCCGGAGGAAGCGTAAAAACCGAGGACTCCAGGCGCGGCCTGAACATTATCCTGAGAGAATCCAAGCGCCTGACCGATATGGTTGAGGAGCTGCTGGAATTCACGCGGATGCAGGACGGCCGCTTCACCCTGAGTGTTACAAAAAGCGATATCCGGGCGGAGTTCGAGGATACGGTCTTCATGTACGGTTCGCGCCTCCGCCAGGAGGGAATTGAGCTGGAATACCTGGAAAATGACAGTGATATTCCGGAGATCTCCTGCGATACCGCCCGGATGCGTCAGGTATTCCTGAATATTCTGGACAACGCGGCGAAGCACGGCGGAGACGGCGGCAGAATTACCGCGGAGATCTGCTGCGAGGAAAAGGACGTCGTTATCCGCATCCGCGACTTTGGCCCCGGTATCCCGGAGGAAGAGCTTCCTCTGATCAAAAAGAAATTCTACAAGGGTTCCTCCAAGGCCCGCGGAAGCGGCATTGGCCTTGCGGTATGCGAGGAGATCGTCACCATGCACGGCGGAACGCTTGAAATCGCCAACGCAGAGGGCGGCGGCGCGGTTGTGACCATCCGACTGCCCATAGAGGCGCAATAGAAAGGAAAACCATGGGAAAGAATAAAACCGCAGAAAAATTCAAAACAATGATCGGCGGGCAGGCTCTCATTGAAGGCATCATGATGCTGGGGCCGGAAAAATCCGCCGTCGTTGTGCGTACGAAGGACGGTATGCAGACGAAGGTGTCGCCGGTCAAAAAGACGGAGGGTTTCTCTCTGAAGAAGCTCCCCTTTATTCGCGGAGTTTTCAACTTCTGCAAATCGATGAAGACGGGTGTAAAAGCGCTCATGTATTCGGCGGACCTGTTTGCGGAGGACGACGGCGAGACTTCTGAAAATCAGTCAAAGTTTGACCGGTGGCTGGAAAAGAAGCTCTCCGGCGAAAAAGCGCAGAACGTCATGGTGACAATTTCCGTCGTTCTCGGCATTGCCTTTTCTGTCGCGTTGTTTTTTATACTGCCCTCTCTGATCGGTTCCGTGATCAACCGCTGGATCACGAAAAATGAGCTGGTTCGCAATCTTTTGGAGGGCCTGATTCGCATCCTGATTTTCCTGACCTATATGTTCCTTGTTTCGAGGATGAAGGACATGAAACGCGTCTTTTCCTACCACGGCGCGGAGCATAAGACCATCCGCTGCTACGAAGCGAAGCTGCCGCTTACCGTGGAGAACGCACGCGCGCAGACAAGACTGCATCCACGCTGCGGCACCAGCTTCCTGTTTGTGGTCATGATCGTGTCCATCCTTGTGTTCTCCGTTGCAACGCCGCTGCTGCGGCCGATTACGCCGGTATTTGACTCCGGCGTGCTGAACGCGCTGGTTCGGGTTGTGCTGAAGCTGCTGCTTTTGCCCATCGTCGTAGGCATCAGCTACGAATTCAACCGGCTGGTGGGGCGCTACGACAACTGGCTGACCCACGCGCTGTCCGCGCCGGGAATGTGGCTGCAATATCTGACGACCAACGAGCCGGACGACTCCATGCTTGAGGTCGGAATTGAAGCGCTGACGCTGGTTCTCCCGGAGAAGGAGGGGGAAGACCGATGGTAAAAAAATATGCCGACCTGTTTCTCGACGCCCGGCGGGCGCTGCTGAAGCAGGAGGGACAGTTCGCCGCAAATGTTGCGCGGGAGCTGGTCTGCGCCGCGTCGGGCAAGACGGCGGAACAGATCATTGCGGACCGTGAGATCTATGCTTCGGAAGAGGTCTGCGAACTGACGGAATCCTTCGTCCAGCGGCGGCTGCGCGGAGAACCCATGCCCTATATTCTGGGACAGTGGGATTTTTACGGTATGACGCTGATCGTGACGCCGGACGTCCTCATCCCCCGCGACGATACCGTTGTGGTGACGGAACTGGCGATCAAAAAGGCCATGTACCTGGAGCAGAATCCGCGGATTCTGGATCTGTGTACGGGTTCCGGCTGCATCGGTCTGGCCGTCGCGCGCCGGGTCAAGGATGCCCGTGTGACGCTGGGCGATATTTCTCCGGCGGCTCTGCGGGTGGCGCGGCGGAATATCTCTCAGCTCAAACTGACGGGCCGTGTGAACTGTGTGGCCATGGACGCACGCAAGCCGGCGCAGGAGTTTTTGGGAACCTATGACCTGATCGTTTCCAATCCTCCCTATGTCACAACAAAGCAGATGCAGGAACTTGACCCCTCCGTCCGCGATTTTGAGCCGCATCTGGCGCTGGACGGCGGCGAGGATGGTTTGGATTTCTATCGTGCCATCATCAAAAATTACAGTTCCGCTCTGGCACCGCGCGGCTATCTGTGCTTTGAATTCGGCATGGGGCAGGAAAACGCGGTTTGCTCGCTTCTGAGGAAGGGCGGATATGAGGTTTTAGAGTTAAAAAAAGACACAGCGGATATCACAAGGGCAGTCCTTGCCCAGAAAAGGGAGGAAAACTGATTTATGGCATCGAAGAAACCTGCCTACGAGGCGCCGTCGCCCGCAGAGGACAAGCAGAAGGCACTGGAAACGGCTCTGCACCAGATTGAAAAGAATTACGGCAAGGGCGCGGTGATGCGACTTGGGGACAAGCCGGAAATGAATGTGGACGCCATTCCCACCGGCTCGCTGGCGCTGGATGCGGCGCTCGGAATCGGCGGCCTGCCACGCGGAAGAATCGTGGAGATCTACGGGCCGGAGTCCTCCGGTAAGACGACGCTGGCGCTGCATGTGCTGGCTTCCGCCCAGAAGCGCGGCGGCGAGGTTGCTTTTGTCGACGCGGAGCATGCGCTCGACCCCGTCTACGCTGCGGCCATCGGCGTGGATATCGATTCCATGCTGGTTTCTCAGCCGGACACCGGCGAACAGGCGCTGGATATTACTGACGCGCTTGTGCGTTCCGGCGCAATCGACGTTGTGGTGGTGGACTCCGTTGCCGCGCTGACGCCGCGCGCGGAGATTGAAGGGGAAATGGGCGATGCTTTTGTCGGCCTTCAGGCACGTTTGATGTCACAGGCTCTGCGCAAGCTGGCCGGGACGGTCGCCAAGACCAACTGTATTGTCATTTTCATCAACCAGCTACGTATGAAAATCGGCGTGATGTACGGCAACCCCGAAACGACCACCGGCGGCAACGCACTCAAGTTTTATTCCTCCGTCCGTCTGGATGTGCGCAAGGTTGAGGCGATTAAGAACGGCACGGAAATCGTGGGCAGCCGCACGCGCGTCAAGGTCATTAAGAACAAGGTGGCCCCTCCCTTCCGTGAGGCGGTGTTCGATATCATGTACGGCGAGGGTATTTCCCGCTTCGGCGAGCTGCTGGATATCGCGGTGAATCTGGAACTGGTCAATAAGAGCGGAAGCTGGTTCTCCATCGGCGATGAGCGGATCGGGCAGGGCCGTGACAATGCAAAGCAGTATATCGCGGATCATCCCGAGGTCGCGGAAATGCTGGAGACCAAGGTACGTGAGAATCTGTCGCAGCTTCAGAACGGCCGCGCCAAAGCGGCGGTAAAGCCGGCCGGCAAAGCGGTAGACGTCTCTGCGGACGATTTTGATGAAGCTTGAGTCCATAGAGCAGACGCGCTCCCCGCAGGGGAAGCTGCGGCTGCGCTTTGACAACGACACAACGATGCTGGTGTTTCCCTCGGTGATTGCCGAGCTGAACCTCTATCCCGGCATTGAAATCCCGGAGAGCGCCATGGACTCCCTTCACGAGACCTGTGGGGAGGCCTCCGCCCGCAACCGCGCAGTGCGCATCATCTCCGCCGCGCCGGTATCCCGGCGCGAGCTGCAGAGCCGTCTCGTCCAAAAGGGAGAGACGGAGGAGCACGCGCAGCAGGCGGTTCAATGGCTGGACGAGCTGCATCTGCTGGACGATGAGCAGCTTGCCGAGCAGATTGTTCTCAGCGGCGCGGCGCGGGGATACGGCGCGGCTCGTATCCGGCAGATGCTCTATGAAAAGAGAATCCCGCGGGAACTCTGGGAGCGGGCGCTGGAAAAGCTGCCGCCGCAGGAGAATGCCATTGATACCTTTCTTCAGCGCCGGTTCCGGGGCACGAAGCCGGACAAAAAAGAACTGAAACGCGCGACGGATGCGCTGCTCCGCCGCGGCCACTCCTGGGGCGACATTCGCAGCGCGTTGGAACGCTATGTACCGGATGAGGATTTTCCGGAAGAATAAGGAAAGGGAGTTACAGCGTCTATGGGTAGTCGGATCGGAATGATCTCGCTGGGCTGTGCCAAAAATCAGGTCAATGCGGAGCAGATGCTTTTTCTCCTACAGCAGGCCGGTTATGAGATTCTGCCTTCGGTGGAGGGCGCGGATCTTGTTATCATCAACACCTGCGGATTCATCGATTCCGCGAAAAGTGAGGCCATCGACAATATTCTGGCGATGGGCGCGCTGAAGCAGGAGGGAGTCATCGGAAAAATCCTGGTGACAGGCTGCCTTTCCCAGCGCTATCAGCAGGAGATTCTGAAGGAGCTGCCGGAGGTGGACGGTGTTCTCGGCACGGGCAGCTACGCGGATGTCGTGCGGGCGGCGGAAAAGCTGCTTTCCGGCGAAACGGTTGCCGAGTTCGGCAATATCAACGCGCCCATGGACGAGGTCGGCCGTGTTCTGACCACACCGGAGTATTATGCGTTTCTTAAAATTGCGGAGGGCTGCGATAATCATTGCGCTTATTGTGTGATTCCCTCCCTGCGCGGGAAATACCGGAGCCGCACAATGGAGGATTGTCTCTACGAGGCGCGGACGCTTGCGGAGGACGGCGTGAAGGAACTGATCGTTGTCGCGCAGGATACCAGCCGCTACGGAACCGACCTTTACGGAAAGCGGATGCTGCCGGAGCTTCTCCGGGAGCTTTGCAAAATCGAAAAGCTGCACTGGATCCGTGTACATTACCTCTATCCCGACGAGCTGACGGACGAGCTGATTGACGTGATCG
>CAJMQR010000075.1 GCA_905215665.1 uncultured bacterium
GCTCGGCGTGGAATTTGACAAGGCGCCGGACGGCACCATGATCACCACCCACGGCGGCGGCACCTCCCGCAAGCGCATGCATGCGGCAAAGGATTACTCCGGCGCGGAGATCATGCGCACGCTGCGCGACGAGGTGCTCAACCGCGGCATCGAGGTTGTGGATTACACCGCGGCGGTCGAACTGATCAAGGACGACGCCGGGCGCTGTGCCGGCGCGGTTCTCATGAATATGGAAACGAAGGAGCTGCTGGTCGCAAAGGCAAAGACCGTCATTCTGGCCACGGGCGGCGCGGGCAGGCTGCACTATCAGGGCTTCCCAACCTCCAACCACTACGGTGCGACAGCGGACGGCCTCGTGCTGGGCTATCGCGCGGGCGCAAAGCTCCTGTACCCCGATACTCTGCAATACCATCCCACCGGCGCGGCCTTCCCCGCGCAAATCTACGGCGCGCTGGTCACGGAGAAGGTCCGCTCCGTCGGCGCGATGCTGGTCAACGTCAACGGAGAGGTCTTTATGAACCCGCTGGAGACGCGCGATGTCGCCGCCGCCGCCATCATCCGGGAATGTTCCGACCGCGGCAACGGCGTCCCCACGCCGGAGGGCCGCGCCGTCTGGCTGGACACCCCCATGATAGAGCTGAAGCACGGCGAGGGGACGATTGAAAAGCGTATCCCCGCGATGATGCGCATGTTTGCCAAGCACGGCATTGACATCCGCAGAGAGCCGATCCTGGTCTACCCGACGCTTCACTATCAGAACGGCGGCCTGCACATCACGCCGGACGGCCAGACCGATGTGGAGAACCTCTTTGCCGCCGGCGAAGTGGTCGGAGGCATCCACGGCCGCAACCGTCTGATGGGCAACAGCCTGCTGGATATCATCGTTTTTGGCCGCAGCGCGGGCAAGAACGCCGCGGCCAAGGCAAAAACCGTCTCCGTCGGGCAGCTCACGTTGTCCCATGTGGACGAATTCGAGGCGCAGCGCAGGCAGTCCGGCAGCGGCGCGGCTGTGCTCTCCCCGAAGCTGCTGCCGGACTATACGCGCCGCCGATAAAGGAGAAAAAGAGAAATGAACTGGGCAAGTATTTTTGAAACTCTGATGATCATCTGCTTTGGTCTGTCGTGGCCGCTGTCCATTCTGCGTTCCCTGCGGACAAAATCCACAAAGGGCAAAAGCCCCTTCTTTATGTGCTTCATTGCCGTCGGCTACCTGTGCGGAATCGCCGCCAAGCTGATCTCGCATACCTATAATCTGGCCTTCTGGTTCTATTTCCCCAATACGATCATGGTTTCCGTGGATATCTTCCTCTATTTCCACTACCGTCATCGGGAACATCTGTGCCCCAACTGTCAGGGCAGAACAACAGAAGCGCAATAATACGAACAGAAAACAGGCTTTTCATCGAACAGGGAGCGCCGCAGCGCCCCCTGACAAATAAGCATCCGCATGGTTATGTCCATGCGGATGCTTGTTGCTTTGTACAAAGCAAGCCACCGGCACGGCCGGTGGCTATGATTTGTGAAACTGTGCAATTCCCGTTCTTTCCGCAAAAAGTTCCTTTTTTCAGAAAAATGGATTGACAAGCGCAGGCAATATTTATATATTGTAGAATAGTGTATTATGCAATATTGCATTGACACAAAATATCATGAAATGGGGGAGGATAAATGTCCCAAGAGCTGATCCGTTTGACCAATCTCGTGATGGAGTTTGACGGCGAGCGAATTCTCGACTCGATCAATCTTTACATCAACGACCGAGAGTTTCTCACCTTGCTCGGCCCCAGCGGCTGCGGCAAGACCACCACACTTCGTGTCATCGGAGGCTTCCTGACGCCGACATCCGGCGATGTTCTGTTTGACGGCAAGCGCATCAACGATGTGCCCGCCTACCAACGAAAAATCAACACGGTTTTCCAGCGCTACGCCCTGTTCCCGCATCTCGATGTCTATGACAATATCGCCTTCGGCCTTCGCATTGCAAAGCTGCCGGAGCATGAGATCGACGAACGTGTGACGGAAATGCTGGAGATCGTTTCGCTGAAGGGATTTGAGAACCGCAAGGTGACGTCCCTTTCCGGCGGCCAGCAGCAGCGCGTGGCCATCGCCCGCGCCCTGGTCAACCGTCCGAAGGTTCTTCTTCTGGATGAACCTCTGGGCGCGCTCGACCTGCGCCTGCGCAAGGATATGCAGAACGAACTCAAGCGCATCCAGCAGGCCATGGGCATCACGTTCATCTATGTGACGCACGACCAGGAGGAAGCGCTGACCATGTCCGACACCATCGTCGTCATGGACAAGGGCAAAATCCAGCAGATCGGCCGGCCGGAAGATATATACAATGAACCGAAAAACGCCTTTGTCGCGGATTTCATCGGGGAATCCAACATTCTCGACGGCGTGATGGTCGAGGACTATCTGGTCAAATTCTTCGGGCGCAATTTCAAATGTGTGGACAAGGGCTTTGAAAAAAATGAACCGGTGGACGTGGTCATCCGGCCGGAGGACATCGACATCGTCCCGGCAGACGTGGGCGATCTCTGCGGCACCGTCACCTCCGTCACCTTTAAGGGCGTCCACTACGATACCATCGTCGACTTCAAGGGCTTCAAATGGCTGATCCAGACGACGGACTTCTGCCCGGAGGGCTCGTATATCGGCATCCGCCTGAATCCCGAGGACATCCACATCATGCATAAGAGCGAGTATTCCGGTATGTTCGGTGATTACAGCTCCTATTCCGCGGAATATGACGAAATCGCGGACGCGGAGGGCCAGGAAGATGAAGAGTAGATTTCTGTCCGGCCCCTATATTCTCTGGATGGTTCTGTTTACGCTCATTCCTCTGGGCGTCGTGGTTTACTACGCCTTTACGGACTCCATCACGGGCCAATTCACCCTCTCCAATCTCTCCGGGATGCTCGACTATCTGCCGATCTTCCTGCGCTCCATCTGGCTGAGCGTCTTTGCTACGCTGATCTGTCTGGTGATCGGTTATCCGGTGGCGTATTTCATCGCAAAATGCAAACCCTCCACCCAGCGTTTTCTGCAGATGCTCATCATGCTTCCGATGTGCATGAGCTTTCTGCTGCGCACCCTCGCCTGGGTTTCTCTGCTGGAAGACACAGGCATCATCAACAGCTTCATCACCGCGCTGGGGCTGTCGCCCCTGCCGCTCATCCGCAACAATGGCGCCGTCATTCTGGGCATGGTGTATAACTATCTGCCCTACATGATTCTGCCGCTGTACACCGTCATCATGAAAATCGACAACCGGCTGATCGAGGCCGCGCAGGATCTCGGCTGCAACAGCCGTCAGGTCTTCGGCAGGGTTGTGCTGCCGCTGTCCCTGCCGGGCATCGTCTCCGGCATCACGATGGTCTTCGTTCCGGCCGTTTCCACCTTCTACATCTCGCAGAAGCTCGGTTCTCCCGGTACGATTCTCATCGGCGACGTGATCGAGTCCCAGTTCAAAGCCGCCTACAATCCGAATCTCGGCGCTGCAATGTCCCTGGTGCTGATGGTTCTGATCTTTGTCTGCGTCGGCATTATGAACCGCTTTACGAGCGAGGACGACGAAGAAAGCATGGTGACATTATGAGAAAATTCAACCGTATTTTCACCATCCTTGTCTTTATTTTTCTGTATATTCCCATGATCGTACTGGCCGTGGCGTCCTTCAACAAGGGGACCGACGTGGCGGTTTTCAAGGGCTTCACCTTTGACCAGTACGCGGAGCTGTTCCGCGACGGCACGCTTCTGAAGCTGCTGCGCAATTCCCTGTTCATCGCCGTGCTGTCCAGCCTGATCGCCACCGTGCTCGGCACCGTGGCCGCGCTCGGCATCCATAACATGCGCGGGAAACTGCGTTCCGCCGTCATGACGCTGACGAATATCCCCATGACCAACCCCGAGATCGTCACGGGCGTCTCGCTGGCGCTGCTGTTCGCCTTCACGGGCACGATGCTGCGCATCCATTCGATTCTCGGCTTCTGGACGCTGCTGATCGCGCACATCACCTTCAACCTGCCCTATGTCATTCTGAATGTGATGCCCAAGCTCTCGCAGATGGACCCCGACCTGACGGAGGCAGCGCTGGATCTCGGCTGCACACCGGTGCAGGCTTTCTTCAAGGTCGTGCTGCATGAGATCATGCCCGGTATCATCTCCGGCGCGCTGATGGCCTTCACAATGTCGCTGGACGATTTCGTGATCTCCTACTTCGTCACCGGCTCCAGCTTCATCACCCTGCCGGTCGAAATCTATAATTACACAAAAAAGCCCATCCAGCCGAAGATTTACGCGCTCTTCACCCTGATGTTCGTCGTGATTCTCGTCATGATGTCCGTCATGAATCTGCTGCAGGCGCGGGATAAAAAGCTGAAATCCCATCAGGTAAGGAGGCCGGCGCGATGAAAAAGCTCCTTTCCCTCCTACTTTGCACCCTCCTGCTGGCCGGCCTGCTCGCCGGCACCTCCTCTGCCGCGGAGCAGGTCACGATCAACGTTTACAACTGGGGACAGTATATCTCCGACGGCACAGACGACTGCATCGATGTAATCGCGGAATTTGAGGCCGCCTATCCCAATATCCGGGTCAACTACATGACCTTCGACAGCAACGAGAGCATGTACACCAAGCTCAAAACCGGCGGTTCCTCCTATGATGTCATCATTCCCTCGGACTATATGGTGGAAAAGCTCATCGCCGAGGATATGCTCGAACCGCTGGACTTTGAAAACATCCCCAACTTTGAATATGTGGATGATTCCTTTAAGAATCTCTCCTATGACCCGGAAAATCTCTATTCCGTCCCCTATACCTGGGGCTGTGTCGGCCTGATCTACAATACGCGCTATGTGCGTCCGGAGGATGCGACCGGCTGGGAGCTTCTGTGGAACAGCACCTATGCAGGGAAGATTCTGATGTTCGACAATTGCCGCGATGCGTTCGCTATTGCCGAACTGGAACTGGGGTACGACGTCAATACCGAGGAGCACGAGCTTCTCGCTGCCGCCGCGCAGAAGCTGAAAGAGCAGAAGAATCTTGTCCAGGGTTACGTCATGGATCAGGTGTTTGCCAAAATGGAGCGCGGAGAGGCGTGGATTGCCCCCTATTACGCGGGCGACTATCTCCTGATGGCGCAGGAAAACCCCGATCTGGCCTTTTTCTTCCCGGACGAGGGCTTCAATCTCTTTGTTGACGCCATCTGCATCCCAAAAGGCAGCGAACATAAGGCCGAGGC
>CAJMQR010000076.1 GCA_905215665.1 uncultured bacterium
GCGGGCTGCGTCAGGGACAGAACGCCGGCGGCTTTGGTAAAGCTGCCGGTTTCAACGACGGCCAGCAGCGTGCGGACTTTGACATCAAGCATATGTTTCATTCCGTTTCTTTATGAAAATATCAAATAATATTATTTGCAATTATTCTGTCTCCATAGTAGCATAGAAAAAAGCAATTTGCAAGGGAGAGAGGAAAAACAATGCTGTTTCAGGGCCTTCCGCTATCGTCGCAGGTCATCATTTCCGTGGCGCTGATGCTGTTTCTGGGCTTTGCCATGACGCGGCTGACCAAGAAGCTTCGCCTGCCGAACGTTACAGCCTATATTCTCTGCGGAATTCTGATCGGGCCGTATTGCCTGGATCTGGTGCCGGCGCAGGTGATAGAAGGGATGGACTTTCTTTCGGACATTGCGTTGGCGTTCATCGCTTTTAGCATGGGAGAATTTTTCCGCTTCTCCACGCTGAAAAAGAGCGGCGGAAAAGCGGCGGTCATTACTCTGCTGGAAGCCTGTGCCGCCTCTGCATTTGTATTTGTGCTGTGTTATTGGGTACTCAATCTGAATCTGGCCTTCTCCGCAGTGCTTGCCGCGCTGGCCTCCGCGACTGCGCCGGCCTCCACGATGATGACGATCCGCCAGCTTCACGCCCGGGGCGATTTCGTCGACACGCTTCTTCAGGTGGTCGCGATGGACGACGTGGTCAGTCTGGTCGCATACAGCGCGGCGATTTCACTGGCGCTGGCCTCGCTGGGAGCGGGCATCAGCTTCCGCACGGTTGCGCTTCCGATTCTCGCAAACGGTGCCGTACTGCTGCTCGGCTGTGTTTTCGGGCTGCTGCTGAAGCTGCTGCTCGGCAGGCGTTCAAAGGATAACCGCCTGATTGTATCCATTGCGGTGCTGTTTGCGTTTTGCGGGATCTGCACCACGGTGAATGTCTCGCCGCTGCTCGGCTGTATGTCCATGGGAATTGTGTATCTCAATCTGACGGACGACACCGACCTTTTCCGGCAGCTCAACTATTTCAGTCCGCCGGTTCTGCTGCTGTTTTTTGTGCGCTCCGGACTGAATTTCAAGCTCGATACCCTTTTCTCCGGCGCGGGCAGCATCGGCAATGCGCCGCTGCTTCTGATCGGAGTGCTGTATTTCTTTGTCCGTATTCTGGGGAAATACGCCGGCGCCTTTGCCGGCTGCGCGTTGGTACATAAGCCGAAGGAGGTTCGCAATTATCTGGGGATGGCGCTTGTGCCGCAGGCGGGGGTTGCCATCGGTCTGGCTGCGCTCGGCGCAAGAACGCTGGGCGGAGAGCTGGGGGAGAGCCTGCAGACGATCATTCTGGCCTCGAGCGTCCTTTATGAGCTGATCGGTCCTGCCTGCGCCAAGCTGTCTTTGTATCTCTCCCATTCCTATTCCAACCGGATCGAGGACGCCGCGCCGCTTGCGCCGGCGGAGACCCTGCAGCAATCCGAGGTGGAGCTGCTCATTGAGCGTATCCGGAAAATTCAGGAGGAGCTGCCTGCCAGACAGGAACCGTCCGCAGAGGAGGCGGCCTTCACGCGGGCGGCGCGTGAACAGGAGGGCTGGCCGGTTTCTCATGGCCGGCTCGCAGGAAGGAGGTAAAACAACATGGATCCGATTTCCAATCTGCTCGGCGCATGGGCGCAGGAGCTTACGCTGGGTGCGGTTGCGCTGCGCCTTGCGATTTCGGTTGTGTTCGGCGCGATTGCCGGGTGCGAACGGGCGGAAAAGCGGCATGCAGCCGGTCTGCGCACCTTTATTCTGGTTTCTCTGGCCGGCGCGATCTGCATGATGCTGGACGTCTATCTGCACAGCATCTATCTGCTCTCCGCGGCTGCGGTGATTGCGACGGCAATTCTGAGCGTCAATTCCGTACTGTACAGCTCCAAGAGCCAGATCAAGGGGCTGACGACCTCCGTGGCGCTGTGGGCCTGCGCAGCCATCGGGCTGGCTTCCGGTGCGGGACTTTATACCGTGGCGCTGCTCGGCTTCGTCGCGCTGCTGTGCTGCCTGCGGTGGTTTCCGCCCTTTGAAACCTACCTGAAGAACCGTTCCAATCATTTTGAAATTCATCTGGAGCTGACAAGCAGCAGCCATCTGCAGGATTTTGTGACGACGCTGCGGCGGCTGGGGATGCGCATCGATGACATTGAATCCAATCCGGCGTATCTGAACTCCGGACTGAGCGTGTATTCCGTATCGATTACGATCTGCAGCCCGGAACTGAAAAAGTACAAGACGCACAGGGAGATCATCGAAGCTCTGCGTTCTCTGGACTATATTTATCACATCAATGAGGAGTGAAACGGCGCCGTTTCCACGCTTTCGGGAGTCGGGCAAGGGCTGAAAAAGGAACATTCCTCCAGTGACCTGCGGAAGATTTCGTTGCGCTCCGCGCGCCCACGCGCTATAATAAAGGCATCACGGGGGAGGAAAGGGCAAATGAAAAAGATTCTGGTTACGGGCTTTGACCCCTTTGGCGGGGAGAGGATCAACCCGGCGTGGGAGGCCGTGCGGTGCCTGCCGGAGCGGATCGGAGAGAACTGCCTGCAAAAAATGCAGATTCCAACGGTGTTCGGAACGGCGGCAGAGTGCGTGTTGGTGTGCGCCGCAGAGCTGCATCCGGATGCGATCCTGTGCGTCGGGCAGGCGGGTGGCAGAAGCGCTGTCACGCCGGAAATGGCGGCGCTGAACCTGCAATACGCGTCCATTGCTGACAATGCCGGACAGCTGCCGCAGGACGTGCCGGTGATTGCCGGAGCGCCGGCGGCCTATTTTGCGACGCTTCCGGTCAGAAGCATGGCAAGCGCGATTAGGGATGCGGGACTGTCCGGCGCGGTTTCCTACAGCGCGGGAACCTTTGTCTGCAATGACCTTCTGTTCCGGCTCCTGCACCATTTTCAAAAAACGGCGACAGGCGTGGGCTTCGTGCATGTGCCGTATCTTCCGGAACAGGCGAAAAGCGGCGCCCCCTGTATGGAGCTTGGGGAGATACTGCGCGCGCTGGAAGCCGCAATCGGCGTACTTTAGGAGGAGAATATGGAGGAACTGATCGCCAGGCGCCAGTTTGCGCCGCAGTATATCTGGCTGGACATCGCATTTCTGCTCCTCTATCTGGGGCTGCTGCTCTGGAAAAAGAAATACATGACCGTCCTGGTCGGGCTGGTCATGGGAGTTGTCTACATGCTGGTGGACTATGGAATCTTTCATCTGCTCTGCGGCAGCCGGAGCATCTCCGAGGGGCACAGCCTGTTCTGGGTGCTGCTTTGGATGTCCATGAGCTATGGCTTTACCAACTTCACATGGATTTGGCTCTGGCTGTCCAAAGACCGGCATATCCGGGAGTGGTCCTTCCTGATCCTGAGCTGGTGGTTCTGCTGCCCTCTGCTGGTGCAGACCTTTGCTAAAAATACTGCCCCGATTGTGATTCAGAGGACGACCGGCGCCTATCACGGCTATATGGCGCTGCTCCTGTTTGCCGGGTATCTTCTGCTGATCCTTTACAATCTTGCGCAAAAGGACAAAGACAGGCGCGTACATCTTCTGCGCCTGCTGGGGATCGGCGTTCTGGTGCAGTTTGGCTGGGAGGCCGGGCTGCTGTTGGGCGGTATCCGCAGCGCGGGCTTTGAAAGCCTGACGCAGAAGCTCATGCCGTTGATTATCAATTCCCTGCTGGAAACCAATCTGGGCATGCCCTATGCATATATTCTGTTTATTCTCTATACGAGCAGGTTTACCGAGCGGCTTCAAAAGCGCGCGGAGCCGCTCGGCTTCACCCAGCGCATTGCGGAAAACAACCGGGAGTAATAAAAACGGGACGGCTTTGTGAAGCCGTCCCGTACTGTTTATTACGGTTTATCCTGCTCCTTCCGCGCCTTTTTGCGCTTTCTGAGCGGCCGGAAGACGGTGAAATAGAGGATGGGAAGAGAGATGACCGCGACCACTGCAAGGTAGGGCAGGGCGGAGACGAGGAAGATGAACAGCCCGCGGAAGAACTTGCCGAGATAGCGGACGGCATTTTTCAGATTTTTGCCGATCTGCGCCCAGACGCTGGGCGACTCGATGATCTCTTCCTCATATTCCACCTCGCTGACATACAGGTGAATGGTGGCGTAATCGATGAGATTGTCGTAGGTGCGCAGACGGGAGGTATAGCTCTCCAGTTCATACTGCACTCCCGTGATACGATCCTGAATCGAGATGATGTCCTCAATGCTCTCCGCCTGTTCCAAAAGGCGAAGCAGACTCTCACGCTCCGTCTGCAGGGCGGTAATATGCGCTTCGATGTCCACATAGGTCAGCGTGACGTCCTCCTGGGAGCTTGTTTTGTTCGTGATGACGCCGGCAGTAGAAACCTCGGAGCTGAATTCCTCCAGGCGGTTCACAGGGATACGGACGGTGTAGCTGGCAAAGCGCCCGGCTTTGGAACGGCTTTCGCCGCTGACTTCGGACTGCTCGATATAGCCGCCGCAGGCGGCGGCACTGCGGTCTACCGTTTCGGTGAAGGCATCAAAGGCCTCCGTCTCAAAGCTGAGCGAGACGGTCTTGATGAGTTTGCGGGAATCCGCAAGTGCGGTACTGCTGTCCGCGCCGTCGAATTCGAAGCTCTGCGCCGCGCTTGTTTCGGCCTGCATGGGATACTCGGCGTCGGCTGCCATGTTTTCACTTTTCCCGTTGAAGTAGTCCTGCGAGACTGCTGCGCCGCAGCCGCCCAGGAATATCACGGCAGCCAGCAAAAGACACGCAAGGGGCAGTATTCTGCGTTTCATTGTTTGAATCCCTCCCTGAAGTTTTGTTTCCGCTTTTTGGACGGAAAAAAATGCCTTCAGTTCCCAAATGACGTGTATTTCCAGAAAAAATGCAGTTTTTTCAAGCGCTTCGCAGCATCAGAATTCCGAAAACTCCCTCTTTTGCGCCAAAACTCTTGCAAGACAGAAGGAAATGGTGTATACTTATAGTATATGCGATAACAACCTTTTATGGGAGGATATAGAATGAAAAAACACTACATATACCGATGTGTCGCCGTCTTGCTGCTTGCCGTTGCGCTCAGTGTCACGGCCTTTGCGGCGGGGGAAACGGTGATCGATTGGGAGGCTGCCGGTTCGGTCACGCTCACGCTGGCCGACAGCAATGACCAGACGCCCGTGGC
>CAJMQR010000077.1 GCA_905215665.1 uncultured bacterium
GACCAGGGGGCATTGGCCAGCACGCCGCGGCCGGTGGCCTCGCGGAAGGGCGCGAGAACCTCTTCGGGGAAGCCGTGCGGATAGGTGGGCAGCGGATTCGGGGAGATCAGACCCGCTATCTCCCAGTGGCCGATCGTCGTGTCCTTGCCTGCGGAAGCCTCCTGCAGACGGGCACACGCGCCCGTCTGGACAGGCGTCTTTTCCAGATAGTCCACGCCGTCGATGTTTCCGAGGCCGCAGGCGATCATGTTGGGAACATGAAAGCTTGCGGAGGTGGAGCAGCTTTTCAGGGTATTGACCCCGCGGTCGCCGAATTTCTCACTGTCCGGCGCCGCGCCGCAGCCGCAGGAATCGAGCACAATCAAAAAGATACGTTTCATAGTTCATTCTCCTTGCATATAGATTTATGGAAGCTCTGATTCAATCCGCTGAACGCCGCCGCTGATTTGTTCAGAGATTCCTTAGGGAAAAATTAGGAAACGGTTTTTCCGTTTCCTAATTATGCATTCCGGTGTTACTTTTCCAGCTTGACCGCCGTCTCCAGCGCGACCTGCATCATCTCGCGGAAGGACGTCTGACGCTCCTCGGCGGGCAGGGCCTCGCCCGTGAGCATATGGTCGGAAACCGTGCAGATACACAGCGCGTTTTTATTCCAGCGCGCCGCCTGCATGTAAAGGCCGGCCGCCTCCATCTCGCAGGCCATCACGCCGAACTTTCTCCATGCGTTGACGGTCTGAAGCACCTCGGGCATGCCCTCGTCGTCGTTGTAGAAATTGTCGGTGGACAGGACGTTTCCGACATGATAGGTCGCGCCGATTTCCTCGCAGGAGGCGACCGCCTTGCGCAGCATCTCATAGGAGGCAATGGGCGCAAAGTGTCCGTCCACATGGTACTGATGCCAGAAATTGGAGTCCGTGCAGGCGCCCTGCGCGATTACGATGTCGCGGACATGGATGTCGGGGTTGATGGAACCCGCGGAACCGATGCGCATGATATTCCGCACGCCGTAGGCGTTGTAGAGCTCATAGGAATAGATCCCGATGGAGGGAATGCCCATGCCGGAGGCCATGACGGAGACCTTCACGCCCTTGTAATAGCCGGTATAGCCCTGTACGCCCCGGACGTTGTTCACAAGCTTCGCGTTTTCAAGGAAATTCTCCGCAATATACTTCGAGCGGAGGGGATCTCCGGGCATCAATACGGTCTGGCCGAAATCCTCAGGGGTCGCTTTGATATGGGGAGTCGGATAATTCATAGCGGTTCTCCTTTAATTATAATAAGTATAGTGGGGCAGCTCCGGCGGCCTGCAAGGGGCCTCCGGAGGGATTACTTCACCTTTCGGTGCTCACGGATATTGCGGATCCAGCACTTGTGGCACATGGCCAGGTACCGGTCGTTGCCGCCCAGCAGGAGCTGCGCGCCCTCGGTGACGACATAGCCGTCCGCATCCAGGCGGGCGTTTGTCGTAGCCTTTGCGCCGCAGTCGCAGATGGCCTTGATCTCGGTGATGGTGTCCGCCACTTCAAACAGGCGTCGGCTGCCGTCAAAGAGCTTGCTCTGGAAATCCGTCCGCAGGCCGAAGCACAGTACGGGGATATTCGCCGTATCCACGATATCGCGGAGCTGATCGATCTGGGCGGCCGTCATAAACTGACATTCATCGACAATGATGACATCCGTCCGCTCGCGCTGCCGGAACAGCTCGCAGATATCCGCCTCCGGAGGCACAACCTCCGCGACGGCCTCCAGTCCGACGCGGCTGCGCAGCACGACCTCGCCGTCGCGGTTGTCCGCCGCGGGCTTGACCAGCCACACGCGCATTCCGTTTTCCTCGTAGTTGTATTTGGTAATGAGCGCCTGCGCGGTCTTCGAAGAACCCATCGAGCCGTATTTGAAGTACAGTTTTGCCATCGCCCTACCTCCGGTGTGCATGGATTGTCTGTTTATTATACAGGATTCTTTTGATTTATGCAAGGAAAACTATTCTCCGGAACCGCATGCTTTTCTTTTTAGGCGTTTTGCTATACGCCGCCAACGCTTTTTTGTTCAAAAAGCCAACTGGGTATTTCCCTCCTCCTTCGCATTTTCCACCGCTGAAATACAAAAATCCGCGATATTCCCTTGACAATACGCCTCCTTGCAAGTACAATAAACGGTGGATTAGTTTGGCCTGCTACCGCAAGGGGTGGTGGTTGCAGGCGTTGCTTTATCTTGGAGCACGGGTGTGTTCCATTCCCCAATACTGATGAACAGGAGGTGTATTCACGGATATGGAATGGTACTTTTATCTCCTGCTGGGCGCAGGAGTATTAGCAGTAGCAGTTGTTTTCTTCCTGGTCGGCATCGCGTACCGCAAAAAGGTCGCCGAGCGTGAGATCGGCAGTGCGGAAACGGAAGCGACACGCATTATAAACGAAGCCATCAAAGGTGGAGAAAATAAAAAGCGTGAGATGCTGGTGGAAGCCAAGGAAGAGATCCATAAATCCCGCACAGAATACGAAAAAGAAGTCAAGGAACGCCGGGCGGACCTGCAGAAGCAGGAACGCCGCCTGCAGCAGAAGGAAGAATCCCTGGACAAGAAGCTCGATGCCTTCGAGCGCAAGGAGGACGACCTTCGGAAACGTCAGGCTGCCGTCGCAGCCACGCAGGATGAGGTCAGCCTCATCAAGAAGAGCCAGCTTGAGGTGCTGGAAAGAATCTCCGGTCTGACTCAGGAGGAAGCAAAAAACCAGCTTCTGAAGAACCTTGAAAACGAATGCCGCCACGACTCTGCCCTGAAGATCCGGGAGATCGAGTCGGAGCTGAAGGAAAACGCCGACCAGATGGCCCGCGAGATCATCTCCATCGCCATCCAGCGCTGCGCCGCGGATCACTCCGCCGAGGCGACGGTTTCCGTGGTTCCGCTGCCCAACGACGAAATGAAGGGCCGTATCATCGGCCGCGAGGGGCGCAACATCCGCACGCTGGAATCCATCACCGGCGTCGATCTGATCATTGACGATACCCCAGAGGCCATCACCGTCTCCTCCTTCGATCCGGTGCGCCGCGAGGTTGCGCGGCTGGCGCTGGAGAAGCTGATCGCCGACGGCCGTATCCATCCGACCCGCATTGAGGATCTGGTGGAAAAGGCCCGCAAGGAGGTCGACCGCGTCATCAAGCAGGAGGGCGAACGCGCCGCCTTTGAAACGGGCGTCAACAACCTGCATCCCGAGCTGATCAAGCTTCTCGGCCGTCAGAAGTACCGCACCTCTTACGGCCAGAACGTTCTCAATCATTCCATCGAGGTTGCCCACATCGCCGGCCTGCTTGCAAGCGAGCTGGGCGTGGATGTCACCCTTGCCAAGCGTGCAGGTCTGCTGCACGACCTCGGCAAGTCTGTGGATCACGAAATGGAGGGCAGCCATGTGCAGCTCGGCGTCGAGCTGGCCCGCAAGTACAACGAGTCTCCCGACGTCGTGCATGCCATCGAAGCGCATCACAACGATGTCGAGCCGCGCACGGTCATTGCCTGTCTGGTGCAGGCTGCCGACGCCATCTCCGCCGCCCGTCCCGGCGCGCGCCGCGAAAACGTGGAAAACTATATCCGCCGTCTGGAAAAGCTGGAGGAGCTGACCGGCACTTACCCCGGTGTCGAAAAATCCTATGCGATTCAGGCCGGCCGCGAGGTCCGTATCATGGTCAAGCCCGAGGAGGTCTCCGAGGACAACATGGTGCTTCTTGCCCGCGCACTGGCAAAGAAGATCGAATCCGAGCTGGAGTATCCCGGCCAGATCAAGATCAACGTCATCCGCGAAACCAAGGCAACGGAATACGCAAAATAAATCCCGCACAGCTCCGGCGCCGCAAGCTGCCGGAGCTGTTTTCATATTCTGCAAATCGGAGGTTCCATTATGATTGCAAAAGAAGATTTTTGCGGCATTGACTGTTATACGCTCTCTTCCGACCGTCTGGCAGTCCGTATCATGACGCTGGGCGCCACGGTGATCGATCTGCGTTTTGACGGCAGGCCGGTGCTTCTGAACTACGCGACCGCGCAGGAGTATCTGCGGGGCGACGCCTATCTCGGCGCCATCGTCGGACGCTATGCAAACCGCATCGCGGGCGCGCGCTTCTGCATCGGCGGGAAGGACTTCTTTCTGGATCGCAACGAAGGGGATAATCAGCTTCACGGCGGCAAAGACAGCTTTGACCGCCGCAATTGGAAGGCTTCGCTCTGCGGAGAAAACGCCCTGCGTCTCACCCTCTTCTCCCCCGACGGCGACAACGGCTATCCCGGCAACCTGACCGCTTCCGTCACCTATACCGTCTCGGAGAACCGCCTTCGCATCGACTTCGAGGGCGAAAGCGACGCGGACACGGTCTATGCTCCCACGACGCACATGTATTTCAATCTGGGCGGCAGCGAGACCATCCTGAACACGCAGCTCTGGATCAACGCAAAAACATACCTTCCGGTCGATGCAGCGCTGATCCCGGTGGGAGGCCCGCAGCCCGCCGGGGGTCTGTACGATTTTTCACAGGGAAAGCCCATCGCGGGCAACATTGACCACTGCTTCCCTCTGGAGGGACACCACGCCTGTACTGCCGCCGACGGCGGCGTGGAAATGGAGCTTTACACAGACTATCCCGCGCTGCAGCTCTACACCGGCGAGTTCCTGAACGGGCGCAAAAACGGCGGCTTCGCCATCGAGCCTGAGTTCTTCCCGAACAGTCCCAACCGGCCGGATTTTCCGTCACCGCTCCTGCACGCGGGCGAGCACTTCCATAAATATGCGGAATACCGCTTCCGCCAAGTCTGACGCAGAAAACCGCGTGCCGGGAGACAGCGTATTGTCTTTTTTCTGATACGTTTTGCGTGTGAGGGCAGGGTAAGTCTGCTCTTTGGAGGTACGTTTTATGCTGGCCGAGACGCGGCGATGGACCACCCGGGATTTGAAAACAGAAGATGATCGCGATAGTGAGAGAGGAAAACATCGCGTCATGGAAAGTGATGGAAAAGGCCGGATTTCTATTGACCGAAAAGAAAATGTACAGGGATTTATACTAGTTCTTGATAAAAAGCTCTCAAAGCTTTTTATAGCACCGAAGGTGCGTCAAGAACTGCATGAGACGGCTTTGTGGCTCTTTGCCACAAAAGGGCAACGCGAAT
>CAJMQR010000078.1 GCA_905215665.1 uncultured bacterium
GCCACGTTGGTGGAGATGGTGTTGAACACGTTGGCCACGCAGATCAGCGAAATGAGCGTGATAAAGCCGTAGGAAAAGACGTTGATTACGGTGAGCATATCGCGCGTCTGGCGTTCCCCCGCGCGCACGTCGAGCAGATCCTCCTCCCGGAAGCCGGGACAGGCGGCGGAGAGCGCCGCGCTCATGCTCTGACGAGCCCTGTCCGGATCGGATGCAATCACAAAAAAGTCGATCTCCGACGCTTTCTCATCCTCCGCCTTCATGGGCAGATAGATCTTCGCGCTGCTGGAATCGGAGGTGTACTGCGTGGCCGTCAACGTCCCGGCAAGGGGAAGCTGACGCACCGTCGCGGGGCGCGTGAGAACGGCAGGCTCCTTTTCGGAATCGTGCGTCTCCCAGTAGTCCGAGGGCGAGAACTGCGCGTATTCGCAGACCCAGCTCCCGTCGGCGTTTTGCGTGTACCGCCCGGTGCCGGCATAGCCGGGAATGTCCTCATAATAGCTGAAGAGTGTCAGCTCCTTCGTGTCCTCGCGCAGAACCGTGCCGTCGTAGGTATACCGGTTTTCCTGCACATAGTTGACACGGCTAATGTGGTTCAGGAAGATCGCGCCGCCGCTTTCCGGGGAGACACCCGCCGCTGCGCAGAGCGCGGCGTAGGTTGCGGCGTCCACATGGCAGATTTCCATAGAAAGGCCGCCGTCCTCCCCATAGCGGATTTCCATAGAAAGGCGGCCGTCCGCCCCTCCCGCCGCCGCAGCCGGCTCCGACCTGTCGAGCATCTGGCGGTAGCTCTCGGACAGGTCGGCAGGCTGCGGAAAGAGTGTGACGGATTCGCGCACGGCGCACCACGCCTCCGCCACGCCGCCGGCCCCGCGGAGTTCTTCGGTCAGCTTTTCCGCCTGCGCCTGCGAAAGCTCCGTAACGGAATAGTAATAGTCGTAGCTGTTGACGCCCGCGGCGTCGCTTGCCGTGTCGGTCAGATACATGCCGTAGGTACTGGCTGAGATAAAGAGCAGCACGCTCAGCCCCAGGGAGAGGATGGTCGCGCGGTATTTTTTCCGGCTTCGCTGGAAGTATTTCTTCGACAGCATCCCCGGCAGGCCAAACAGCCGGTAGGCCAGACGCCCGGAAGAAATCCTGCGCTTTTCCGTTTTGACGTCGCGGCTCTGACGGATGGCCTCGATGGCCGTCACGCGCATGGCGCGCCGCGCCGGGATCATCGTGGAGATTCGGACGGTGAGCAGGCCGATCAGAGCCGCCACCGCGAGGGCCGGCAGGGATACGTGGAAAACCAGCGGGACGCTGTCGTCGAGCAGCCGTCCCAGCCGGTCACCCAGCAGGGAGAAGGTCACCCACATGCCGCCGCAGCCCGCCAGCAGTCCCAGCGGGATGCCGATGAGCGAGACGATATAGGCCTCGTACACTACCGTCCGCCGGAGCTGTTTGCGCGTCGCGCCGACCGAGGACAGCAGGCCGAACTGCCGGGTACGCTCGCTGACGGAGATGGAAAAGGCACTGTAAATCAGCGAAACGGAGCCGAGCATGATCATGAAAAACAGAATCGCGCAGAACTGGAACAGGCTGCTGTCAAGATTTCCGTAGCGCATGTTTCCCTTGACGCGCAGATAATTCCAGTTGGTCAGGACGCTGCCGGAGACCCGGCTGCCATAGCGCGCCGTGAAAGCATCGAGCGCCTTGGTGGAAGCGGAGTCAAGCTGCACATACGCGTCGTAGAAGCCGGTGCCGCTTCCCTCCCCCACCGTCAGGACGGTATAGCCCGGTGCCTGACTTTCTTCAAAGCCGGGCTTGGCATAGGTGCCCACAACGGTATAGCTGCGGGTCTGCCGGGGAACGAATTCCTCGTTTTCGTCGGCAGCGGAATTCTGCCAGAGCTGCACTCCGTCCAGAAAGCGGTCGCCCAGCGTGATTTCAATCGTGTCCCCCACCTCTACGGAAACATTGCCGTAGTTGAGCAGATGGTCCGGCAGCAGCAGCTCCGCGGCGTTCTCAGGCATCCGGCCGCCGGTCAGATGCACGGGCAGGAGATCCGAAAAATTGCTGCTCATGGACAGCGCGTAGACATACGGCCCGCGGCGGATCCGCTGCCCGGTAATCTGGCCGTAGCCGAGATACTCGCCGCAGGCAAGCTCCCTCGTGTCGGAATCGCTCTGCATTTCCCTGACAGCCTCGTGAGGCGCGCCCGAAAAGCTCAGGTAATAGCTGCCGCGCTCATAGCTCTGCATCCGCTCAAGATAGCTGTACAGCGTGGAGACCATGGTGGTGACCGCGGTGAACATGGCCGCGGAGAGGATGACGCCGATGATGGTGACGATGGTGCGCGTGCGGTTCTTTTTCAGGGACTGCACGGCGACCCTGTGAAAAATATTCATTTGCGCATCACCTTGTCGCGGGTGATATGTCCGTCCTCGATGGCGATCACGCGATCGGCCTGCAGAGCGATGGACTCGTCGTGTGTGATGATGAGGAGCGTCTGTCCGTACTGCCGGTTGGAGTATTTCAGCAGCTCCACAATCTCTTGGGAGTTTTTGCTGTCGAGGTTGCCGGTGGGCTCGTCCGCCAGCACGACGGACGGCGCGTTCATCAGCGCCCGCCCGATGGAAACGCGCTGCTGCTGGCCGCCGGAGAGCTGGTTGGGCAGATGCTTTTCGCGTCCCTCCAGCCGAAGCGTATGCAGCAGCTCCTGCAGCCGCGTCTCGTTGACCTTCCGGCCGTCCATCAGCACGGGCAGCGTGATGTTTTCCACCACGTTCAGCACGGGGATCAGGTTGTAAAACTGATAGATCAGTCCAACCTCGCGGCGGCGGAAGACGGCAAGCGCCGTGTCACTGCGGGAATAAACGTTCTCTCCGTTCAGAAAAACGCTGCCTGACGTGGGCTTGTCCACGCCGCCGAGGATGTGCAGCAGGGTGGATTTTCCGGAGCCGGAGGGGCCGATGATGGCAAGGAACTGTCCCTTTTCGACGCCAAAGGAGACGTCGTCAAGGGCATGAACCGCGTTCTCCCCCGTTCCGTAAATCTTGCTCAGGTGTTCCACTCTGAGAATTTCCATATCAATCGAGTCCTTTCCATGGGTTTCTGCACACAGTATACTCCATGCGGGTGACAGCCCGGTGACTTTTCTGTGACAGTTTTGTCACATTCCGGACGCAATTATCGTCTTTTGCAAAAAGAATGAGCGCAAAAAGCATCTGCCGTACCGCTTCCGGCAGGGCGTTCATGCCGTGGATCCGTCCCCTCAAAATATGTAGAAGTCACCGTGTGATTGTTTTGGTTGTACAAAAACAGGAAACGGCATGGCCGAGGCCATGCCGTTTCTTCAAAATGTGGTCTTACTTTCTTACGGTTCCCGGGGGCGCTGTGAGCCGGAATGAAATTATGCCTTGCCGGCGCAGCCGAGGACGTCAACCAGCTTATGACGGACAAGCTCCTTGATGTTGGCGCGGGCGGGCTTGAGATACTCGCGCGGGTCAAACTTGTCGGGATGCTCGTTGAAGAACTGGCGGATGGTGCCGGTCATGGCCAGACGCAGGTCGGAGTCGATGTTGATCTTGCAGACGGACAGCTCCGCGGCGTGGCGCAGCTGCTCTTCGGGGATGCCGACCGCATCGGGCATCTTGCCGCCGTTCTCGTTGATCATCTTCACATAGTTCTGGGGGACGGAGGAAGAGCCGTGCAGCACGATGGGGAACCCGGGCAGGCGGCGGGAGACCTCTTCCAAAACGTCAAAGCGCAGGGGAGGCGGCACCAGAATACCCTTTTCGTTGCGGGTGCACTGTGCGGCGGTGAACTTGTAGGCGCCGTGGCTGGTGCCGATGGCGATAGCCAGAGAATCGCAGCCGGTCTTGGAGACGAATTCCTCGACCTCCTCCGGACGGGTGTAGGAAGCCGCGTGCGCCGCGACCTTCACTTCGTCCTCGATGCCGGCCAGCGTGCCGAGCTCGGCCTCGACGACAACGCCGTGGTCATGCGCATACTCGACGACCCTGCGGGTAATCTCGATGTTTTCCTCGAAGGGCTTGGAGGAGGCGTCGATCATGACGGAGGTAAAGCCGCCGTCGATGCAGCTCTTGCAGGTTTCGAAATCGGGGCCGTGATCCAGATGCAGCGCGATGGGGATGTCGGGGCAGCAGAGAACCGCAGCTTCAACCAGCTTGACCAGATAGTTGTGGTTTGCATAGGCGCGCGCGCCCTTGGACACCTGCAGAATGACGGGCGCCTTTTCCTCCTGGCAGGCCTCGGTGATGCCCTGCACGATTTCCATGTTGTTGACGTTGAAGGCGCCGATGGCGTAGCCGCCGTCATAGGCTTTTTTGAACATTTCGGTTGTAGTAACCAGAGGCATTGAAAAACACTCCTTTTGTGTAAATCTCCGCCGCTATTATACCACAAGCCCGCCGGATTTCAACTATTTTTTGGAGAAATACGCCCTTTCCCCCCTGCTTTGGACAAAATAATAAAAACTTGAAAAAAATCGCGGCGTATCTTGTCGTTTTTTCCCCGCCGGAGAATCCGCACATAAAAAATACGGAAAAAGATAATTTTTTAGTTGACTTTCGTATGTTTTTTGCGATATAATACCATTTGCATGACCATGTTGTGCGATTCTATGATTGCTGCGGCCTTCCGGCTGTTGAGCATAATCTTACAGGAGGTGTACACCAGATGCTGCGTACCTATCAGCCCAGAAAGCGTCATCGCGCTAAGGTCCATGGATTCCGCAAGAGAATGGCAACCGCCAACGGCCGCAAGGTTCTTGCCCGCCGCCGTGCAAAAGGCAGAGCTGTCCTGTCCGCCTAAGGAACCGTGGCTGCACCACACTGCTTGAATTGAAGGGCGAACGGAGGAATCTGTTCGCCCTGTTTTTTCACGGGGGCCTCAATCATGCTGCACACCGTTTCATTAAAGGGAAACTCCCGGTTCCGCCGCCTTTACCATCGCGGCGCCAGCGCGGCCAACCGCTATTTCGTGATGTATTGCGGCCGCAACCATACTCCTGAAAACCGGGTGGGGCTGACGGTCAGCGCCAAGCTTGGATGCGCCGTGGTTCGCAACCGCGTCCGCCGCCGCCTGCGGGAGATCTACCGTCTCAACGAGCGCCGCTTTCAGAC